>JAGXHJ010000017.1 GCA_024636315.1 Methylophaga sp. | reverse complement strand
TTCAACAGCGCACAAGAAATACAAAACTATGCTGGTTTATCACCCGTAACTGAACGTAGCGGCCAAAAGAATTGGGTTCACTGGCGTTGGCAATGCTCAAAATTCATTCGTCAGAGCTTTATAGAATGGGCGGCCAAAAGTATTGGACAATCTTATTGGGCAGGCCTTTATTATGCCCAACAAAAAGCGAAAGGTAACTCACATCAATCAGCGGTAAGAGCGCTGGCTTATAAGTGGGTAAGGATCCTTTTTAAATGTTGGAAAATGGGGATAGCTTATGATGAATCAAAATATTTAAAAGCGTTGAAAGAGAGAGGCTCACCTCTTTTAACAGCATAAAAAGCTTGTTGAATGACTCAGGGCGTGAAGCCGACATCGTTTAACGATCTACATGAGGGGCGCGAGGTACTAGCGTCCCAACGAAAGCCAAGCTTTTTGTGACTGGAGTGAGCTTGATGTTTTTGTTAGAAACTTACGAAGCATTAAACCATTCTGAAGCCTCAGATTGAAAGAGACGAAAGATTACAAATACTCCAATTGGCAGAGTAATGATAGAAACAATCCAATCAGCTTTTGGCATATCGCTGCCTATACCGCCAAGCATAAACAAAATAGAAATTGCAAAAAAAATGGAATATACCCAACGAGTAGGATTACTCCCTTTACCAAGCTTATAGGGGAAGATACAAAACAGTGAATACATGATGATATACCAGGCAAACTCACCTGTAGATATTGCACCTGTCCAGTTATTAATGAGTGCAGCAATTACGGATAACCCGATAGTTACCCAGATAGCGATTATTGCTTGATTTACTCCTTGTGGCATATGCTTCTCCTTTCTTTGTTTGGTTTTTTAACAGCATGTTTAAAAGACCCTTCGGTCCGTTAAACATTTTTTAGGCATTTTACGGTTTTTTACAATTTTCAACGAGTGAAACAACATGGTAGAAATAACACCCTAACTCATTGTTATTTGTATATAATATCATTTACTACGGTGTAATATGAAACATGGTGAAACAAAACAAAGGGTGATTTGTAATCAGAGGGTCGTAGGTTCAAGTCCTATCTCCGGCTCCAGCGAATTTGTACAAATATCGAAGCCTTAGTGGATAAAACCACTAAGGATTTTTTATTGCCTAAAATCCGGTGTAACTCCAGTGTAACTTTCAAGCTACGTTCAGCCGTTAATCCACCAGCTAAACCCTATTTCGTTGTTGCTACGTATCGGTTTTGATCTCACGAACTTAAAAATATAGCGACCAAACTACCCTTGCCCAGAAGACAAAACTTCTAGGACAATACTTAAATACCAAAATAGGGGCTAAAATACACGACTTTAGGGCAGCAACACAGCAAGTGCTGCTTTAAGTTCAAACCTCGACTAGGATCACAATGTTCTCAGTATTTACAAAAATGATTAAAACCAAAATCACATTGGCCGATATTCAAGTCAATGTGCTAGCTGGACTGACCGTTGGGGTTATTGCTTTACCGCTATCAATGGGCTTGGCAATCGCAAGTGGTGTAGCACCTCAACATGGGCTTTATACTGCGATCATTGCCGGTATCATTATCGCCTTAACAGGCGGTTCAAAGGTTAATATATCTGGCCCAACAGCGGCCTTTGTTGTCATTTTATTGCCGATAGTCCAACAATTTGGACTAGGTGGCCTGCTGATGAGTGGTTTTCTTGCCGGTATAATTCTTGTGTTATTGGGGCTCGCTCGATTGGGAAGGCTTATACAAATTGTACCCTACCCCGTTACCATTGGATTTACAGCGGGTATTGGTGTTGTTATTGCCGTCCTTCAAATCAAAGACTTACTGGGTTTAGATATCATTTCTCTTGATGGTGAATTTAATGAAAAGATAATATCTATCGTCACCGCATTACCTACTGTCGATTGGCAAGAAAGTAGTATTGGCTTAATTACGCTAGCTATTTTGATTTTTTGGAATCGCTTACCATCAAAAATCCCAGCACATCTCGTAGCACTCACCCTCGGTAGCATTCTTGCTTGGTTAGCAAGCTCAGTCATCACAGATTTTAGTGTGGCAACTATAGATACACGATTTCATTATGATTTGAATGGCATTATTGGAAATGGTATTCCTCCTTTTATGCCTACTTTTGCATGGCCATGGGATCTTCCTGACGCAGACGGAAACCCTATCGGTCTATCCTTGTCACTTGTTCGAAGCCTTTTCGGTGATGCAATCGCTATCGCTATTTTAGGTGCATTGGAATCATTACTCTGCGCTGTCGTCGCTGATGGTTTATCAGGTAAAAAACATAATCCAGATGATGAGTTAATTGGCCAAGGTATCGGCAATATGATCGTGCCATTCTTTGGTGGACTGCCTGCTACTGCCGCTATCGCAAGAACGGCAGCCAATGTTAGAGCCGGAGGAACTTTGCCTCTTGCTTCTATTGTTCATGCATTCTTTATTTTGCTCGCTATTCTTACCCTTACTCCACTACTCGCCTATATACCCATGGCTTCAATGGCTGCTTTATTACTAATGGTCGCCTGGCATATGAGTGAATATAAGCACTTTATGCGAATTATCAAAGTAGCACCCACCAGTGATAAGCTGACATTATTAACCTGCTTTTCATTAACGGTACTCATCGATATGGAAGTTGCTGTCGCCGTTGGTATGTCGTTGGCTGCCGTATTATTTATTAAACGTACGGTTGAACTCTCAGGTATCCGTTTGAGTGATTCAGATGGTGTTGAACATCCGCGTACCAAAGATCTCCCTGCTGAAGTGGTCATCTATGATATCGATGGCCCGATGTTTTTTGGTTCCGCACAAAAAGCCTTGAGTACATTAACTGAAATTCAAGAAATAAAAATCGTCATCCTTAATATGTCCCATGTGACCATGCTGGACATGACAGCGATGGTCGCCATGGAGTCCGTATTTGAGAACTTTAAACATCGTAATATCTTGTTAATCATTAACGGTCTTAATGCAAGAATGTTGGTCAAATTAAGAAAAGTGGGCATTTCAAAAGAAACGGGATTACTCCAGTACACAAACACATTAGATGAAGCAATTACACTGAGCAAAAAAGAGCTTAATTAAGACGATGTCATTTCCTGCTGAGAGAATAATATAATAACCTCATATTAAATCAACTGGTTAGTAGCCTGTCACCACCCATATAACTTTTATATTTATTTGCAAATACCCTAAAAAAGGCTACACTTCAGTAAACTCTAATTCAGAAAGAAGCGTCATTTTTGGAGAGCCTCATTATGAATATCATCACAAAAATTCTCTTTGTTTTTATTCTTTTCAGCTTTACATTAGCAAATGCTGCGCCGCCACCTTTTAAACAAGGTCAAATTATTGTTCAGGGCACGCCCTATGGTTTAAATGATCTCAAGGTTATTAAAAGATTGCCTTTGTCAGATATTACGGTATTTGAAATACAAAATGGCAAGGAATTAGGGCAAGTACAGCATCTTCGTAAACAAGGCGTTAAAGCAGGTCTTAACTTTATTGCTCAAGCTAGTGCCACAACTAATGACCAATTTTATTCTCCTTTTCAATGGAATTTTCCTAAAATTCAAATTCCCCAAGCTTGGGATGTGACTCAAGGCGCACGTGATGGTGTTTCTATAATTGTTGCTGTGCTGGATACAGGAATTGTTAATGGCGGTCCCGATGGCGTTAATCTGTGCGGTGCTGGTCGTGATGTTGTTAATTCAGATAATAATCCAGCAGATGGCAACGCCCTGAGTCATGGCACTCACGTTTCTGGCACCATTTCTCAATTTACCAATTTTAACTTACAGCAACCAGGAATCGGAACTGCAGGTGTGGCGCCAAGTGCATGTGTTTTACCTGTGAAAGTGCTGGATGATACAGGTAGTGGTTCATTTGCAGACATTGCTGAAGGTATTTATTACGCTGTTGATAATGGAGCCAATGTCATCAATATGAGCCTTGGCGTTAATGCCCGCTATGGCATGACTAGTGACCCATTTGTTGATGCCGCGTTTGATTATGCTGAGGTCAATGATGTCTTAGTAGTTGCAGCGGCGGGTAATGATTCCAGTCGTAAGAATGTCAGCTATCCAGCGATCTATTCTACGGTGGTCGCCGTCGGCGCAACTGACTATGCCAATAACTTAGCGGGCTATTCTAACCGAGGAACTGGTCTTGATATTGTAGCACCAGGTGGTGATACCCGTGTCGATCTCAATGGCGATGGATATGTTGATGGTATCTTGCAAGAAACATTCAATGTTAATGCCACTGGCGGTCCAGGGTTTGGCTATTATTTTTTACAGGGCACATCAATGGCAACGCCACACGTAGCGGGTGTTGCCGCACTTATTTATGCCAATGGTCTAAATACGGTTAATGATATTAGACAGGCCTTGTTTTCTACCACTACAGATCTAGGTTCTGCGAATTTTGACTCTACTTTTGGACATGGTCTTATACAAGCATATAGTGCCCTAACTTCATCAAGCACTGTGGCATCCCCCCCCAGTGCTGCCACTAATCCAACGCCAAATGATTTGGCTATTGATGCTGATCAAAACGTTATTTTGCAGTGGTTATACGCAGATTATGCATTGTCATACGACGTCTATCTGGCTCCTAGTCCAAACGCACTTCAAAAGATAGGTAGCTCAACCACCGCCAGTTATAACCCTGGAACATTATTAGCTGGCACTTTATATAATTGGCAGGTCGTGGCGGTCAACAATGAGGGTACCACACCAAGCTCAGTGTGGTCTTTTACTACCGCTGAAGCCGTCAATCCAGATTCATGTACAGATGTCGATACTGACGGTTATTGTGCAAATATAGCACCACTCGATTGTGATGATAATAATTCAAACGTATATCCTGGTCATCCAGATAGTAAAGGTCGTTGGGGTCGGGATGGTATAGATAATGACTGTAACGGTACGATTGATGGCTGATAAGTACGATAATTTCAGGTTAAACTGACTTGCCAATACCAAAAAATAAATAGTCGCATAGTAATGTAAGCTATGGTCAGCACTAGAGGGGATATTAGCAAGCTGATAGGAAATAGACCTTCAAAATACAGGTAGTCCACTCGGTTGTGTTTATCGAATGCATCCATAATATACCGTATTATTTTATGAGGATTTTTCAGATGAGAAAGCCACTATTTCTTAATATTTTTAATACCAGACCTAGCTATTTGTTAAGCCTCGTTTCTCGGCATACAGCTTTAAACTCAACTATTATGTGTTCGTTATTTTGAAAATATCCATCATGATAAAAGGTAATCAGCGGCCCTTAAAATACCCTTCTGTACTATTCTGGAATATTAGATAACTAATAGAGATTTAAGTGGTGTCGGCATCAATATTTCTAATACATGACTTCGAATTGTAGAAAATAATGCAGTGACTTTATCAGTACAAATCAAAGTTACGTTATTCATCAATATATGAATCATATTGATTGAATTACTTAATCCTAAATAATATATAGCGAGACCTTTGCACGAAACCGGCAAAAACATACTAGAAATGAGATAATACACCCTACGAAAATCATCAGGAATGGGCTCATACATGGCGTGGAAAAACCTACAACAAACTAGTTTTGCCGATTCAATGCTGATTGACCAT
>JAGXHJ010000016.1 GCA_024636315.1 Methylophaga sp. | reverse complement strand
TGGTCAATCAGCATTGAATCGGCAAAACTAGTTTGTTGTAGGTTTTTCCACGCCATGTATGAGCCCATTCCTGATGATTTTCGTAGGGTGTATTATCTCATTTCTAGTATGTTTTTGCCGGTTTCGTGCAAAGGTCTCAAGTTAATTCTAAAAAATTCATAATGACAATACCCCCCCCCACAAACAGTATTTGACTAGTCAGTCAAATACTATAAAATAGCATTCTTTCAACTATATTTAGTGGTGCTAATGGGCCGTCCTTCTAACGATACAAAATCTAAACTCCTACTCACCGCAAATGATCTGGTATGGCAGAGTAGCTACGGATCTGTGAGTGTTGATGATATCTGCAAAGCTGCTGGAGTAAAAAAAGGTAGTTTTTATTATTACTTTACTTCCAAAGCAGAGCTAGCAGTTGCAGCCATGGAAGAATCGTATAAAAGCTATGAGTCTGAAATATTCAAAATATTTTCTCCAGAACGGACTCCTGTTGAACGTTTTGAAAAACTAGCTGACTTTATCTATGAAAAACAACACCAAGCATACGAAAAATACGGACGAGTCTGTGGTTGCCCTTTTGCTTCTTTAGGGTCTGAAATGGCAGGAAATGAAGAACTAATACAAAAAAAGGCTGATGAGATATTACACCGTCAAGGCAATGTATTTGAACAAACCATACAAGAGATGGTCGATTCAGGTCTTTTGCCCGTTAAAACCGATATTTCTAATACCAGTTCACAACTTATCACCTCTATTTTAGGTCAAGTTATGGTGGCTCGTATTCAAAACAATCTAAACAACTTAAAAAATGACGTTAAAGTCAGCTTATTTCAAACGCTTGGTCTAGGTCTAGAAACACATATTTCAGGAATGAGCACTAAGTCTCAGGAGCAACAAAATGTTCAATAAATCTCGAACAGTCACTATATTAATTGCAGTCATGATTACCGCCATATTTGGTTCTGCTGGTTATATACATTCAGCCTCTGCAAAGGAAGCGGTAGCCACGCTTACTAGTCAACCACAAGCAATGCCTGTCGAAGTGGCTATCGTTGAAGATCGTGCTATTCGTCTCTGGAAACAATTTTCAGGACGTCTTTCAGCGGTTGATTATGTTGAAATTCGACCACAAGCAAGCGGATTAATCACTGAAGTAAAGTTTAATGACGGCCAGCATGTTGCTAAAAATGATGTTTTATACGTTATTGATCCTCGTCCATTGAAAGCGATAGTAGAACAAAAAAAGGCGAATTTATTTTCTGCAAAAGATAGTTATGATTTTGCTATAAAAGAATATAAAAGAACCGCTGATCTAGTCGCTAAAAAAATGGTGGCACAGCAGGTTCTCGATGACCGTATCAATAATAAACTGGTTGCCGAATCAAACGTCAAACGTGCAGAAGCGGAATTATTGGAAGCTGAAATAAACTTAAGCTACGCCTATATCAAAGCCCCTATTTCAGGCACCATCAGCCGTACTGAATTAACCGTTGGTAACTTAGTATCATCAGGCTCTAATGCACCATTATTAACGTCGATAGTGGCGAATGATCGTGTTTATGCTGATTTTGAAGTGGATGAACAGACCTATTTACGTTTTCGTAAAAATACATCGCCAGAACTAAGTACTAAGGTTCAAAACCCAGTTGAACTCAGCCTAGAAGATGGTAACGATGTGTATCAAGGTAAAATTCATTCCTTTGATAATAAAATAGATCCAAACACAGGTACGATTCGTGCTCGTGCGATATTTGATAACCCAGAAGGAAAGTTGTTATCAGGTATGTATGCTCACTTAAAATTGGGCAGTGCTACTGAAGAAAAAACTATTCTAATCAGTGAACGAGCCATCGGTACCGATCAAAATAGAAAATTCGTCTATGTTGTCAATGATGATAATAAAACAGCCTATCGGGAAGTTGTTCTCGGTGACAGTATTGAAGGAACTCGAATTGTGCATTCAGGGCTGAAGAGTGGCGACAAAGTGATAGTACGTGGCTTGATGCGAATCCAGCCAGATATGCTTGTTGAGCCAAAAGTATTAACAACAACTGAATTAAAAACGGACAAATCCTGATTTAGCATTGGTTCCAACTTATCTATTTGAAATAGCGTACCACTTCCTATTTCCTATTGTTATTTTAAGCATCCAGGACATGACGTCCTGAGGGTAAATGTACCATGAGTTTTTCAAGTCATTTTGTTGATAGGCCGATTCTGGCAAGTGTGATCTCCTTATTGATCTTTGTCTTTGGCGCCGTGGCGATGTTTCAATTGCCTATTTCTGAATATCCAGAAGTCTCCCCGCCTTCGATCATCATTAATGCATCCTTTCCTGGGGCCAGTCCATCTGTCATTTCAGAGACGGTCGCAACTCCATTAGAAGAACAGATTAATGGTGTCGAGAATATGCTTTATATGAACTCGCTGGCATCAACTGATGGTCGTTTAACCATCACTGTAACCTTTGCCATTGGATCTGACGTTGATCTATCACAACAGTTAGTACAAAACCGAGTTTCGCAAGCACTACCACGATTGCCCGATATTACACGCCAACTGGGTGTCACCGTGACCAAAAGCTCGCCTGATTTGACGATGGTCGTACATTTACGATCACCGAATGAACGCTATGACATGCTTTATTTACGTAATTTTGCCACGCTGCATGTGCGTGATCAATTAGCGAAAATTTCTGGTATCGGACAAGTCAGATTATTCGGGTCAGGTGATTATGCCATGAGAATTTGGTTGAATCCCGACAAGATTGCTGAACGTAACATGACTCCTGACGAGGTTATCAATGCAATTCGTGGTCAAAATATCCAAGTTGCCGCGGGCGTAATTGGTGGGCCACCATACAAAGATAACATCGAACTACAACTGCCGATCAATGTGCAAGGTCGCCTGCAAAGTGTAGAAGAGTTCGAACAAATACTGGTTAATCGTGATGCTAATGGCGTTGTTACTCGATTAGCAGATATAGCCCGAGTTGAATTAGATGCCGAGAGTTATGGCTTACGTTCATTACTCAATAATCAGCCTGCCGTTGCGATTCCCATTTTTGCGGCACCAGGTGCCAATGCCTTAGATATTTCTGACAATGTACGTTCTACCATGGCACGATTGAAGGCTGATTTTCCACAAGATATTGATTACAGTATTGTCTACGATCCTACGGTATTTGTGCGTAGTTCAATTAATTCAGTCATCGTTACATTGTTCGAAGCCATTGCTTTAGTTGTATTAGTCATCATTCTCTTTTTGCAAACTTGGAGGGCATCGATTATCCCTCTATTGGCGGTACCTGTTTCAATTGTTGGTACCTTCGCCTTTATGTATCTTCTGGGCTTTTCAATTAATGTCTTGTCATTATTTGGTTTGATATTGGCCGTGGGGATCGTGGTCGATGATGCCATTGTGGTGGTTGAGAATGTTGAACGGAATATTCGCGAAGGTAAAACACCTCGTAATGCGACAGTTCAGGCGATGAGAGAAGTTACAGGTCCTATTATTGCGACATCATTAGTGCTGGCTAGTGTATTTATTCCTATTGCCTTTATTTCTGGTCTGACCGGCATGTTTTACAAACAGTTTGCTTTGACCATTGTTATAGCAACATTCATTTCTACCTTGAACTCACTGACATTGAGCCCTGCTTTATGTGCATTATTACTACGCTCGCCTGATGCACCAAAAGACCGACTAGCTAAAATCATGGACTTTCTGTTTGGCTGGGTCTTTAATCTCTTTAATAAGGTGTTTCATAAAAGTCAGCAAAGCTATGTTAAAGGCGTGCGTGTTTTTGCCACTCGTAAATTAATTATGATGACGCTATTCTCTATTCTTATTGGCTTTACCGTTTATAGCTTCTCGTTAGTACCGCCGGGTTATATCCCAGCACAAGACAAACAATATTTAATCAGCTTTGCACAGCTTCCAACTGGTTCAACACTTGAGCGTTCTGAAGAGGTCATTCGTGAAATGGCTGATGCCGCACTCGCAGAAGAAGGTGTTGTTAGTGCCGTGCAATTTCCAGGCTTATCTGTGAATGGTTTTGTGAACTCAGCTAGCGCAGGTATTGTGTTTGTCACCTTAGATGATTTTGAAAACAGAACCGATCCAAATCTAAGTGCCAATGCGATCGCAGGTCGTTTACAAACAAGATATAACAATATTCAAGAAGCATTTATTGCCATATTTCCACCTCCTCCGGTACGAGGACTTGGCACAACAGGTGGCTTTAAACTGCAAATTGAAGATCGTACCGATCAAGGTTATAAAGTATTGGATGATGTTGTTAATGAGGTCAAATTAAAGGCCAATCAAGATCCAGCTTTAGTCGGCGTGTATTCAAACTACAACGTCAATGTACCACAATTATTTGCTAATCTTGATCGTACTAAAGCAGTACAACTTGGGATTCCTGTTGAAGAAGTATTTCGTACTCTACAAATTTATTTAGGGTCGCTTTACGTAAATGACTTCAATCAGTTTGGTCGAACTTATCAAGTTATTGCCCAAGCAGATAAGGAGTTTCGTTCTACGCCACAAGATATCTCTCGTTTGCAAGCACGTAATAGCGAAGGCAACATGGTACCTTTAGCAACGATAATAAAAGTCGAAGAAGCCTTTGGACCCGAGGTCGCCATGCATTACAACTCGTATCGCTCGGCAGATTTAAACGGTAATGCATCAGCAGGCTATTCTTCTGGGGAAGCACAAGCAGCCATCACGAAAATTCTTGATGAAACCTTGCCGACTGGAATGGACTTTGAATGGACAGAACTGACCTATCAACAAATTTTGGCAGGTAATACTGCAATCTATGTATTTCCGCTTTGCATATTTCTTGTTTTTCTAGTGCTTGCGGCTCAGTACGAAAGCCTTGCATTACCTATGGCTATCATTCTTATTGTACCCATGAGTATTTTATCCGCGATGATTGGCGTGTATATCTCGGGAGGTGATAATAATATTTTCACCCAAATAAGTTTATTTCTCCTGGCAGGCTTAGCCTCTAAAAATGCGATACTTATCGTTGAGTTTGCCCATAATCTAGAACATCAAGGACGCACGACACTTGAAGCGGCTATTGAAGCTTCAAGGCTGAGATTACGCCCTATCTTAATGACATCTTTAGCCTTTATCATGGGTGTAACACCTTTAATGCTAAGTCATGGTGCCGGTTCAGAGATGCGCCAAGCGATTGGAACCGCGGTATTTTCAGGCATGTTAGGAGTCACATTCTTCGGCTTAATCTTTACACCGGTTTTTTATGTGTTGTTCCGTAAAGTCGAAATTTATTTTTCTAAGAATAAAGACAGTGACAGCATGAAAGTTGAACCTTGGTAAAGCTCGATAATTAACCTTTACTCGGGTTAAGTAATAAATAGTACAAGCTTAAAAAAACGCCGTCATTCCCGCAAGGCATTACCCTAAAGTGTGGTCGAGTCAATCGGTCACGCTTTTTTTGCGTAAAAATAACGATTGTCTCATTCAAATATTTGAATGAGTTCCACTAATAAGTGATCGATAGATGACGCACTCCAATAAATTATCTTAG
>JAGXHJ010000015.1 GCA_024636315.1 Methylophaga sp. | reverse complement strand
CTAAAAAAGGGAGATAGCGGGTAAATAACCCGTAAATTGGAGAAAAATGAACGTGTGACGTCACTTTTTTCTAAATTTATTCAAAAAATTAGCTTTCAGCTAATCTGGCACTAATAAAAGTGGTTCGTGCAAAGGTCTCTTCTTATTTAAAAATATTGCAGCTGACCTACCTCTCAACAAGCTTCTCATTAAAACCACTGCGAAAACCATATTGGTAATGATTCTCATTTAGACCACCATTAGTGTCTGATTATTGTTTTTAGGAGAGAGCTTTGTCTTTTACATCCATTCCAAAACAGTTTGGAATTGCAATACCCTTGTTAATTTCTAGTGCCAGCCTTCATGCCGAAGCGGCAAAGATTCTCGATGAATTAGTCGTCACAGCTACCCGTACGGATACAAAACTAAAGGACTCGCCTCAAGTTGTTACCATTATCTCGCGCGAACAAATTGAGCAGCAATTAAAGATTTCTTCAGATTCTTCTCAAGTGCTCAGCAAACTGTTCCCCTCTTTCACTCCTGCTAGACAAAAGTTATCGGGTGCCGGAGAAACTTTCCGTGGTCGCCCACCTTTGTTCTTAATCGATGGTATTCCATAATCTAATCCACTTCGGGATACCCAGCGTAACGGACATACCATTGACTTATCAATGGTCGAAAAAATTGAAGTTATTCACGGCGCCAGTGCTATCCATGGACTTGGGGCAACAGATGGCATTTTTAACTTTATTACTCGTCGCCCTAGTGGTAATAAACTAGATCAAAACTTTTATGTTCAAGTCACCATGCCCACCAATGATGCCGGTAGCGATACTCTTAGCTACCGAAGCAATTACGGTCTACGTGGCAGTCAAAATGATTAATCAAGAATGTGCTCATCAATACTATGAGCCAACCTACTAGGAATAAAGCCCATAAAATAGTACGGCCGAATGGATTAGTCACCTCCCAAATCACCCCATTCATTGGCTGCCACAACCAATAGAGCAAGATTAATGCAAGACTTGATAACAACACATAGGTGCTACGTTCAATTACTTGGGGAATGATCTGTGTCCACCATTGTTTAAATGCTGGGCGGGCCATGACACTGTGTTGAATAGCAAAGATGCTAAGCAGGATCATATTGATTATCACTGATGAGCCAAAAGATGCTGTATCACCTGAATCAATTGATTTAGGTACTACAAGATTGCCAACGAAGCCAACGGCATAGAGAAATGTGACGAAAAAAATAAAATAACTAACGACGCCATAGAGCAAAACGAGTAGACGAGCCATGATGTTACCCTCCTTTTAGCGAGTGAAAAGTCACCAACAGTAGATTAAAGGGCGCGTTTTTGCTTGTTGAAATCAACAGATAAACAGAATTGGTTTCAGCTAATGCAATCACGCGTTATTTTTCTATATCACTATTCCACATATTTGGATGACATACAATATAGGAGGACATCCTTTTTTATATCTTATACTGTTGGTTTAAAAGATTTTTTTGTAACTAAAGATGTAACTCGTTCACCACATGAACATACAGGATTTTTAACATAGTCTTAATGCTCTGAACACGATTAAAACAGACCTATAATTAAGTTAAAGTCAGCCATATATTGCTCAGAACAAAAACCCTACGCCTGCTTAATCAAGCTCGATACCATAGCTTTTCAGAAGAAGCGTCTCTTCCTGTGTAGTTATATTTTCACGTCCGGTATTCCATGTTTTTATCAAGCGGTCGCGTTTTTCTGGGTCTAATTTTGAAGAGAAAATAGGCTTTTCAATCAACTTATTCTCCAATCCAGGTCTAACCACCATTAGCTTTTTCGATAAGTTATTGGTATTAATAAGGTATTCAAGTACGAAGACATTATCAGCATAGATGTCTACACGACCTGCAACAATCATCCGTAAAATGCGATCAACAACATCGGATTCGCCGGCGACAATTTCGACGAAATTTTGATTGGCAGGATCGTCCAAGTAGGTTTGATATGCCTTACTCATCGAACTGTAATTCCATCCAGGCCCAGTTGCGACCCTTTTACCTTCGATAGATTGAATGCCGTTATACCGCCACGGGTCATCACGGCGCACTACAAAAGCAGTCGCATACTGAAAGGTCTCTTTTTGAGCATAAACGTATCCCTGCTCTTGAATGGGAGAGAATTCTTTTTCAGGTAAAACATCACACAGGCCGTCTGCTACCATTTGCATTCCGCGTGCATAGGGAACTTCAAAAAATTCCAGTGAGATACCTGCATTTTTGTATATATCTGAAAACATATCAATAACGACACCGCGGCGAGATTCATTCAAATTTGGAAAAATCGTCATGGGCGGCCACTGATCGTAACAAACCTTTAGTGTTTCGGCCCCCAGAGCAGAGCTGAAAATGATAAGAACGAGTGCGTATAGGCTAAGTGTTTTAGGTTTCACCACCTTATTTCTCAACACGGTTTCTGCCTTTGTTTTTTGCTTGATAAAGCAATGTATCGCTACGTACAAAAAAGTCATTGATACATTTATCATCTTCACATTGAGCAGAGACACCGATACTAATAGATAAGGTAATTTCCTTAGTTTCATGCTCTATTTTTGTCTGATAGATGCTTTTGCGTAATTTTTCGGCCAAGCGAACCGCATCTTCTAGTTTGGTATCAATAAGTAAAATTGCAAATTCTTCACCACCAACACGTCCGAAGATGTCTGTTGCACGCAGCTGAGATGAAATCAGATGAACAAAATGACATAACACTTTATCGCCGACACTGTGTCCATAAGTATCGTTTACGACTTTAAAATGATCAATATCCAGAACGAGTAGGCATAGCGGCGTATTTTGACGTACAGCGAGATCCATTTGAATCTGTGCCTGTTCAAAAAATACACGGCGATTACGAATACCGGTTAAGGCATCGGTGGATGCTAGATAAAGTAATTTTTCATTTGATGCTTGTAATTCTTTAGTTCGAACCGCGACCTCTTTTTCTAAGTCACTTCGCCGTTTTTCTTCAGCTAAAATCAAGGCTTGTTTATCATTTTCTATGGTACAAAGCATATTATTGAAATGATTCTGTAACGTCAGGAGTTCATTTTTATCCTGAAGTCCGAGTTCAATTCTTTTATCTTCGATATCTTCAAGCTTAATTTCATCTATTTGAGTCGTAAGTCGCTGTAAAGGCTTACCAAGAAACCGTTGAAAAGCCCATACAAATAAGCCCCACAGTAAGACTATTTTAATAACGGCAGTCAATGCAATAAGCACAAAACCAAACAGAACCCGATCCAAAATGATATCTGATGAGGAATAGAGTCTTATAGTGCCTAAGGGTATATCTTGCTTATTCAGATTCCAGCGTAGTTTTTTTTCAATCGAAAAAACCCCCAGAGGTTTCTGATCTTCTGGAAAGTCTCTGATCTCCAAAATAGACTCACCTGATGGATCAATTATATCGACGCCTTCAATAATCGGCATTGATATCAAACCTTGGGCCAACGCTTTCAGCTGAAGGTTACTCATCTGCCAAAGAGTGGTCGTTACAGGCTTATGAAACGTATTCTCTAGCGCTTCTAATTCAGTGAGTATATTGCTTTGCGTTGTACGATATTCAACAATAAAATGAATAGAAGTTATAACTAATGCCACCGCTAAATAAAGCGAAAATACAATTCTCATCATTTTATGAGAAAGGTATTTCGGGTGGAAAAATGTTTCAGTATGTTCTTTCATACTTGGAAGTATACCTACAGACAGAGCAAGGGGGGAGGCATAGTTGTCGTTATTCAACGCCGTTCAGCAATGTACTATTTGGTCCAAACGTCCTTCTCACCCCGCTCATGCTTCAGCTCTCAAGCAACGGACAGAGTGAGAATCTGCTTATTCTCTAGCACATTGTTCCGTTTAGTACGGTAAAAGCAGGAAATCACAGCGTCAACTAGCGCTTGATTTCATCAAAGTGACGACTTAGTTTAAGCGGCAATACCTGAATGTCTCAATAAAGCATCAATCTCTGGTTCACGACCACGGAATTGGATAAACAAGTCCATTGGCTCACGTGATCCGCCCTGCTCCAAAATTGATTCCAAAAATTCCAAACCAGTAGCACGATCAAAAATACCTTTTTCTTCAAATTTAGAAAATGCATCTGCTGATAACACTTCCGCCCATTTGTAGCTGTAATAACCCGCGGCATAACCACCAGCAAAGATATGCGAAAAGCTATGAGCAAATCGATTAAATTTTGGTGGTTTGACGACGGCGACTTGCTCACGGACTTCGGCCAAGATCTTATCAACTTGTTTGTCTTGTTCTGGGTTAAATTCAAGATGTAAACGGAAGTCGAATAATGAAAATTCTAGCTGGCGCATCATAATCATTGCTGATTGAAAATTACGAGCGGCGATCATTTTATCGAACAAATCTTGTGGCAAGACCTCACCTGTTTCAAAATGACCTGAGATTAAATCTAAAGCTTCACGTTCCCACGCCCAGTTTTCCATAAACTGACTAGGTAATTCAACGGCATCCCACGCCACGCCATTAATGCCCGATACACCAGCATGATGAATTTTAGTCAACATATGATGCAAGCCATGACCAAACTCATGGAATAAAGTGGTGACTTCATCATGACTCAATAAGGCTGGCTTATCTCCTACAGGTTCAGAAAAGTTACAGGTCAAAAATGCGACTGGGGTTTGAATGCCAGCTTCAGTTTGGCGACGAACATGACATTCATCCATCCACGCGCCGCCACGTTTGTGATTACGGGCATACAAATCAAGATAAAACTGACCACGCAATTCGCCGTTGCCATCAAAAATATCAAAAAAGCGCACGTCTTTGTGCCAAACATCAATATCATGACGTTCTTTAATATCTAGACCATAAAGTCGATTCACAACAGCAAATAAGCCCGACACCACTTTATTTTCAGGGAAATAAGGTTTCAGTTCTTCTTGTGAAATCGAATAACGCTGTTGACGTAATTTCTCAGCAAAATAAGTGACATCCCACGCTTCTAATTCAGTCATGCCAGCCACTTCATTAGCATAGGCTTTTAATTCAGCAAACTCTTTCTCAGCAATCGGTTTAGAACGCATCGAAAGATCATTTAAAAAATCTAATACTTGTTGAGGTGACTGGGCCATTTTGGTAGCTAAAGAACGTTCTGCATGATTAGCAAAACCAATCAATTGTGCCAATTCATGACGTAATTTAAGAATATCCGCCATGATCTCAGTGTTATCCCATTGACCGGCATTGGGCCCTTGATCTGATGCTTTAGTGGCGAAAGCCGTGTACATTTCTTCACGAAAATCACGGTTATCGGCATACGACATGACCGGCATATAAGAGGGGAAATCTAAGGTAAACAACCAACCGTCCAATTCATCCCGTTGGGCAAACTGTGCGGCCATATCTCGAGTTGAATCAGGCAGACCAGACAATAGGGTTTCATCCGTAATATGTTTTTTCCACGCATGAGTGGCATCCATCAAGTTTTCTTCAAACTTGGCGGTCAACTCGGTAAGTGACTGAGAAATTTGTTTGTAGCGTTCACGATCATCGTGTGACAGCTCAACACCCGACAAACGAAAATCACGCAGGGCATTATCAATCACTTTTTTCTGTGCAACGTCTAATTGTTCATACGCAGGGCTATTAGCCAAGGCGTTATAGGCTTTATATAAATCTTCGTTTTGCCCCAATTCCGTACCAAATTGGCTTAGTTTTGGTAAACAGGCGTTGTAGGCAACACGTAACTCATCTGAATTCATCACCGAATTAAGGTGACTGACCGGTGACCAAACCTTATCTATAGTGGCATCCAACGCTTCCATTGGCATTACTAATGATTGCCATGTCGGTTGCTGTTGATTTTTCAACAAATCTTCAACGGTCTGTTTTGCCTGTTCTAATACTTGATTTAACGCTGGCTCAACATATTCAGGTTTGATCTTTGAAAAAGCGGGTAATACATTATTTTCTAATAAAGGATTGGTCATGATCTTTCACATAGTGATTAATAATAAAGATGATTATACGTCAAGCGACACTAGGACGTTTGCTAGTCATCATACTGACATAAATTGTTCATTGTTTTGTCATAGTAGTTGGTTAACGTAACGCCAATATCCTAAGTCAAGGAGTGCGCGATGCAAGTACCATTCAGTCTGGAAGAAACAGTTAAAGTCCGTAGTGTCTGGATATCAGACGTTCATCTTGGTTTTCGGGGTTGCAGTGCCGTTTACTTACTAGATTTTCTCCACCATGTTGAGTGCGATTATTTATATTTAGTCGGTGACATCATTGATATTTGGGAAATGAATAAGCGGGTATTTTGGCCGCAAGCCCACAACAACGTTATTCGCACTATTCTCGGCAAAGCTAAACATAACACCGAAGTAGTTTATATTCCCGGCAATCATGACGAAATGTTGCGCGACTTTGATGGTGCAGTATTGGGCAATGTTGAAATCAAAAACGAAACGATACACACCACGGCCAATGGGAAAAAACCACTTATTATTCATGGTAATGAGTTTGATGGCGTCGTCAAATGTTCACCACTAATAGCAAAAATAGGCAGTCGTCTCTATGACTACTTATTACGCGCAAATCGCTGGGTCAATTTTGTTCGCCGTAAACTCGGTTTCCCTTATTGGTCACTAGCGGCTTTTTTAAAACACAAAGTTAAAAATGCTGTTCAGTACATCAGTAATTTTGAAGAAGCGGTTGCCCATGAAGCGGCAAGACAAAAAGTTGATGGTGTTGTCTGCGGCCATATTCATCGCGCCGAAATAACCCGTCTACATGAGATTGATTATTTTAACTGTGGCGATTGGGTAGAAAGTTGCACCGCATTAATCGAGCGTCCAGATGGTTCGATGGAAATCATGAAATGGACCGATATTATTAATGAAGCAAATCTCCTTACCAAGGCAGCCTAAATGAAAATTGTAATCGTTACTGATGCGTGGGAACCTCAAGTTAATGGCGTAGTGCGAACGCTCAAGCAAACCTATAACCACCTCATCGAAATGGGTCATGATGTTTTGTTGCTGACGCCAGAAGGTCACTTCACCATTCCATGTCCCTCTTATCCATCTATTCCACTTGCCTTATTTCCTGGCCGAAAAATAGCTCGCGATTTAACAGCAATCAACGCCGACGCGGTGCATATTGCCACCGAAGGCCCCTTAGGTATGGCTGCACGTCTATGGTGTATTAAACATAAAGTACAATTCACTACCTCATACCACACCCAATTTCCAGAATATGTGCGTCTTAGATTACCCGTACCAATAAGTTGGACTTACGCTTGGTTTCGACGGTTTCACAATAAAGCGGTCCACACTTTGGTGCCGACTGAATCACAAAAGCAGCTACTAAAGTTACATGGCTTTAACAATGTACATGTCTGGGGACGCGGCGTTGATACCGCAATATTTAAACCCAATAATCCACAACAGATAGAATTACCTAGGCCCATTGCACTTAATATGGGACGTGTCGCTATCGAAAAAAATATTGAAGCATTTTTGTCACTTGATTTACCTGGTAGCAAAGTTGTTGTTGGTGATGGGCCAGATCTTGATATGTTGAAAAAAAATATCCAGAGGTGTTTTTTGCCGGTGCAAAATTTGGTGAAGAACTCGCTTCTTGGGTGGCCGCCGCTGATGTTTTTGTATTCCCCAGTAAAACAGATACATTCGGCTTAGTATTACTAGAAGCATTAGCCTGTGGTGTACCTGTTGCAGCCTATCCAGTAACGGGGCCCAAGGATGTGATTCAACATGGCCGGGTAGGTTATTTAGATGACGATCTTAAAACAGCAGTCTTAAACGCCCTGCCATTAAATCCCCTGCATTGCATCGACTTTGCTAAACAACGTAGCTGGCAAGCCTGCACACAGGTTTTTCAAGCGAGTCACGATCCCCAGGATACAAAAACGGGACATCCAAGTCGCCCTTTTTGCTGAGGAGTACGTGACGGTTAATAATTCACCAGCCGTCCTGCGTCCATGTCGACTTGCACATTGCTCTGTAGAGCAATCCG
>JAGXHJ010000014.1 GCA_024636315.1 Methylophaga sp. | reverse complement strand
CGGATTGCTCTACAGAGCAATGTGCAAGTCGACATGGACGCAGGACGGCTGGTGAATTATTAACCGTCACGTACTCCTCAGCAAAAAGGGCGACTTGGATGTCCCGTTTTTGTATCCTGGGGATCGTGACTCGCTTGAATTAGCTTTTCTTTAGTCGTTTACTTTGAGATTTAACTTCTTTCAATAACTCATCCCAGCTATCAGGAGGATGACCACTATTAAGCATTTTTTCAAAAACTCGGTAGACATCGGTCTTACTGTTATAAGTTCGTTTTGTGCTTTCATCATTTACCCATGCATAAACAATGATTTTACTTTCTAGGTGAAAACGGAAGAATAGTCGGTATTGTTGAAAGAACTTGGCTCTGAACCAATGCTTATGCTCACTACCTAATGTATTTCCCTGTCGGTATTCAGGTGAAGTAGGATCTTGAGGAATAATATCAAAGGCAAGGTTTTCAATTGCGGCTAGGCGTTTTGTGGCATTTTTCTTTTTATAATTAACAGGATCTTTTTGTTGTATCTTTTCGACTTGCTTAATGAGGGATTCAGTTTGTTCTAAAAATAAAGGATGGGCAAACAGTGTCCAGCCATTAACGACTAGCGGTTCTAATTGCTCCAAACTTAATCATCCTCATCAGCGAGAGGACTATCCAAGTCAATATCGACATCAGAGACTAATGTTTTCACTCTACCTGCAAGATCACTGTTTAAAGCTGTAAGACGATTAGGGGTATGACTCAGATCATTAGCTAATAAATTTAAGAATTCACCCAGAATAGGATCGCTCTCCTGCGTTTCGGCACGTGAAATGAGCACATTACCGTTAGACTGAATGCTATAACGTAACTTATCCCGTTTATGTAAGTGTAATGCTTTTCTAACTGTTTCAGGGATTGTAGTTTGATAGCGATCCGTTAATTTGGATTCACTATTTAAGATTAATGTATTCATAATCATCTCCTATATCAATATACCTGACAAGGTAATGCAGACGCATTACCTTGTCAAATATATTACAAGCGAGTCACTACAAAATTCATTTTAGCAGAAGCGATTATATAGAAGCATTTCTCAAATTCGCTTTATAGCAGCTTTGTAAGCTTTGTTTCTCTCACGCTTGCCAACGGTCACTACTGTTATCAGTATCTGCTGCTCATTAACTTGATAAACTAGCCGATATCCGATACTTCGCAATTTAATTTTGTAGCAATCCGCCATTCCATTTAATCGAGAACTCTCAACTCTTGGTTGTTCAATTCGTTCAAGTAACTTCTTTTTAAACTGGTTTTTAAACTGATTTTTAATTTGAGATTACAGTGCGTCCCATTCTTTTTTAGCTGACAGATGGAAACCCTAGCTTATAAGTCATTAATTGAAACTTCTATTACTGGCTCATTGGCGCGCTGATTGACAAGTTCAGCAAGCTCAATATCTTCTAATTTATCCATTAAAAGCTCGTATGCTTTTGCTGGAACAGCATAAAATACAGGCGCATTACGATTAAGAATAGCTACGGGAAATCCTTCACCCTGCTCAATAACCGCCATAGGATTCTTCTTTAGTTCAGATATGCCTGCAGTAGTATCCGCAAAGATTTGATATGTACTGATAATAATACCTCTATGTGGCTAATTAACAAGTTTTACTCTAGGTCTTTTTGAATTGAAAGGCAACCTGTAAATACTTGTTATTTATCTTTTATTAGGTCTCTTAATGCTGGAGTATAAAGTTTGTTGTGATAGTAACAGTGATCGCTAGCCAAAAAGTTAAAGTTCACCATCCACCTGCCTTAACATAAACCTTACTATTAAGCTTACCGTGATCAATTACAATTTATGACGATTTTTGGCATTCAGCAAAATGATGTCACTTGGGTATATGAATCACTTTAATTTCTTCGCCAATCCCACCGCATTTTGATGAGTGTAACGCTTCAACATTGCAAAACTGCTGTGGCCAGAAATAGACGCCACATCCATCACCATTAACCCTTGCTCAAATAAACGTGATACAGCCTCATGACGCAAATCGTGGAAATGAAAATCATGTAATACCGCTTTCTTTTTTGCTTCCCGCCACGAGCATCTAAAGCCACTACTAGTGTAATTGAATATCTTACCGCGCTTTTTAATGCCATATCGTTCAAGACTAGCAACGGCTGCAGGGCTCAAAGGCACATTTCGTGATCGCGTTGACCCATCACTCGATTTTGTATCAGCAATATAGACGACGCCACGCTTAATACCTTCATCGTCGTCAAACAGTGAAATATTTTCCCAGTGCATTTTATGTAAAATTTCACTTTGTCGCATCGCGGTAAAGATGGCCAGTTCAATTATCGTTCGCATGGCAGGATTTTGATGTTTACTTACAACATCAAATAATCTTTCCTCTTCACATAAATCTGCTTCTAATCGCCGGTTTCGCTCCGTGCCTTTTGAACTTGGTCGTTTAATACTCAGCACCACATTTTCAACATTAGGCACATGCCATTCTTTTTTAGCTTCGTTGAGTACGCTGGAAATAATGCCTAACTCTAACCTAACGGAGTTAGCGCCGACAGTCTGCAATCGAAGATCACGATAATCAGTCATATCTTTCGGAATGAGATCGGTTAGATCAATATTGCATAGTGCTGGGTGATCCCGCAACAGGCAATTGATCCGCGATGTTTCTTGAGAACGTCCTTTTTTGTGGATGGTATTTAGCTTAAGATATTTATTCAGCGCATCAGCCAATGTCATGGCGGCGGAAATCAATTCGCCATTCTCCAGTTTGATCCTCGTTTCACGTTCCCAGCGCGTAGCATCCGTTTTACGGGTGAACGTCTTAGAGTAACTTTGACCCTCACGACGAATTTGAACCCGATAATTACCTGAAGATAATTTAGTGACACTCATTATTTTTACCTTTATGGTTGTATACAGCCATAATATGGCCGTATTTGGTGGGATTATGCGCAAACGTGAGCAATACGTGAGCAATAAGATCGTGAAAGATGAGACAAGTCGAGATAACTTGTTGATTTTACTAGGATGGGGAAATATGGGGAATATCGTGTTTTTGAGGATGCTTTCCATTATAAGTAACTGATTATAATAATGAAAAGTGGTACGCCCGACAGGACTCGAACCTGTTACCCTCGGCTTAGAAGGCCGATGCTCTATCCGGATGAGCTACGGGCGCATTGTGTGTTTTTAATCTAAATCGGGGAGGTGTCTTAGCTTTTAATTGGTCGGGGTAGAGAGATTCGAACTCCCGACCCTCTGGTCCCAAACCAGATGCGCTACCAGACTGCGCTATACCCCGACATTCCGAAGAGCAGATGTCCTCGAAGAAGGCGAAATAATACGCCCATGCGTTTACTGAGTCAAACACTTTTTGATTTTTTTGCCGTTAATTGCACAACATGAGACTATAGCGTTTTTTTGATTGTCTGGATACAACTTAATGACCGCTCAAATTTTAGACGGAAAAGCCATTTCATTAGAGCTTAAACAAAGGCTGAAAAAAGAAAATGATATACGATTAGCTTCAGGAAAACGTCGTCCAGGCTTAGCCGTAGTCCTCGTTGGTAGCGACCCAGCATCTCAAGTATATGTAGGCAGCAAGCGACGTAGCTGTGAAGAAATCGGTTTTAAGTCTGTCTCACACGATTTGCCAATTGATACTCCTGAAGCAGTGTTGTTAACCCTAATTGATCAACTTAATGCTGATAACGAAATCGATGGTATTTTGGTGCAATTGCCTTTACCCAAACATATCAATACCGAGGCCGTTATTGAGCGCATCGTCCCGCACAAAGATGTCGATGGCTTCCACCCCTATAATATTGGTAGGCTTGCCCAGCGCAATCCTCAACTACGTCCCTGTACGCCAAAAGGGATAATGACACTATTAGAGAAGACTGGTGCTGATTTACATGGCTTAGAAGCCGTTATAGTCGGTGCCTCAAATATTGTCGGTCGCCCTATGGCATTGGAATTATTACTTGCTGGCTGTACTACTACAGTATGTCATCGCTGGACCAACAGTTTAGAATTTCACGTTCGGCGCGCCGATCTTCTTGTAGTTGCCGTAGGTAAACCGAACTTTATTCCTGGAGAATGGATAAAACAAGGTGCCATTATTATTGATGTCGGTATTAATCGTATGGAAGATGGCTCGTTGACCGGCGATGTTGAGTTTAATATAGCGAAGCAGAATGCCGCTTGGATTACCCCTGTTCCGGGCGGTGTTGGCCCGATGACAGTAGCCACATTACTTGAAAATACGCTGTATGCGGCTAACGAGTTGCATAATTAACGCTACCTTGTAGTTTGGCATTAATAATGTAGGTCGGGTTTTAATCCGACAATGTATATTGCGCACTCTAATGTCGGGTTAAAACCCGACCTACTTAGTGCAAACAATAAATGACGCTTTACAATATGTAGGTTGGACTTCAGTCCAAATTGTCGGGCTGAAACCTGAAACCGACCTACATCTACAAACAGTTAAATTACGCTTTACGCCAAGTCGTCTTGCCTGCATTATCTTCTAAGATAATGCCCATGGCAGTCAGTTCATCTCGCACTTCATCTGCTTTAGCCCAATCCTTATTAGCTCTCGCGGTATTTCGCCCTTCAATTAAAGTTTCAACTTTAACCGCAAGATCATCATTCTCAGTATCACCCAATAAAAATGCCTCAGCAGATTGTTGAAATAAACCCAATACATCACCAAAGGAACGTAATAAGCCAGCTAGATAACTGGATCGCTCGTCGTCATCTGACACTTTATTCAAAGCCTGACGTACATCTGCCATAATTGATAATGCTAAGGCAGTATTAAAATCGTCATCCATTGCCGCAGTAAAACGAGCGCCGAATTCTTCATCGTCTTGCCACACCACACTATCTTGGGCTTCAACATCACGCAATGCAGTGTAATAGCGTGTTAATGCTGATTTCGCTTGCTCTAAGGATTCGTCAGAATAATTAAGTGGGCTACGATAATGACTGGTCAATATAAAATAACGCACTACTTCCGGCGAGTATCGCGCTAATATTTCTCGTACAGTAAAAAAATTGCCTAGCGATTTAGACATTTTCTCATCATCAATCCGCACAAAACCATTATGCATCCAGTAATTGACTGATTGACAGCCATGCGCAGCTTCGGATTGCGCGATTTCATTTTCGTGATGAGGAAACTGCAGATCTTGCCCACCACCATGAATATCAAAATGCTCGCCCAAGCAGGTAACAGACATCGCTGAACATTCAATATGCCAACCAGGTCGACCTCTACCCCACGATGATTCCCAAGCAGGCTCCTCTGGTTTGGCGGCTTTCCATAACACGAAATCTAGAGGATCATCTTTAGCTTCATTTACCGCTACTCGTTCACCTGAACGTAGCTCTTCAATATGACGACCAGATAATTTGCCATAACCATCAAATTTGCTGACATCGTAATAAACATCGCCATTATCTGCCGCATAGGCAAAGCCTTTGCTAATCAAAGTTTCTATCATGGCAATAATTTCAGCCATTGATTCAGTGGCTTTAGGTTCAAGATCTGGTCTAATAACACCTAAAGCATCGGCATCTTGATGCATTTCAGCAATAAATCGTTCGGTCAATGACTGGATAGTTTCGCCATTCTGGTTAGCGCGTGCGATAATTTTATCGTCTATATCGGTGATATTACGAATATAAGTTACCTCATAGTCGCAGGCGCGCAGATAACGCGTCACCACATCGAACACGACCATCACGCGAGCATGACCCACGTGACATAAATCGTATACTGTCATCCCGCACACATATAGTTTGACCTTACCGGCTTCTATAGGTGTAAACACGTCTTTTTGTTTAGTTAGGCTATTATGAATCTGTAACATGTAGTGCTCTTTATCAAAAACTTATCGGACATTTTACGGTAAGTGAGTAATGAAAAGTAGATAAAGCACTCTACTTAAGCTGTTATTTCTATTATCATGTAACATTTATTGTTAATTATTGGAACCAAACTCTTATGAAAATATTTTTCCGCTATTTGGCACCATTACTGTTAGCAGTATTATCATTCTCTACTCACGCTGAAGGAGGCAATGTTTTGCCACAAGTTAAACTGGAAACAAATTACGGCGATATCGTCATTGAATTAAATTCTGAAAAAGCACCCAATACCGTAGCTAACTTTCTAAGCTACGTTAACGATGGCTTTTACGATGGTACGATTTTTCATCGTGTTATTAAAGATTTCATGGTTCAAGGTGGTGGATTTACTGAAGAATTTGTTCAAAAAACTCCTAAAGCTCCGATCAAAAATGAAGCTAATAATGGTTTAAGTAATGTCCGTGGTTCACTTGCAATGGCTCGTACCGGCGATCCGCATTCAGCTACTGCACAGTTTTTCATCAACACTGTTGATAATAACTTTCTTGATTTTCGTGGTGAGAGTGGTGCTGCTTGGGGCTATGCTGTTTTTGGTCAAGTTATTGAAGGTATGGATGTCGTTGATGCCATCCGTGAAGTCAGCACTGGTACTCAAAATGGCCATGGCGACGTACCAAATGAAATAGTCATGATCAACAGCGCCACTGTTGTTGAATAAATTTATTTATTGAAACTACCCTCTCAACAACGAGAGGGTAATTTTCTTCCTGCCATGACCACACTTTTTATCTCAGACCTTCATCTCAGCCCAGAGAATGAAGCGCTCATCCAACTCACCACAGAATTTCTCTGCACTGAAACCAAAGGCGTTCAATCACTTTACCTGTTAGGTGATGTATTCAATACGTGGCTAGGTGATGATATCGTGCCTGTCGAATTCGAACCGCTCATCACGCAGTTACAACAACTCCATCAAGCAGGAATCAAGACTTACTTAATGGTTGGTAATCGCGATTTTATGATGGGTAAAAATTTTGCCGAACGTTGTGGTTGTCAGTTAATTGCAGATCCCACGGTGATAAATCTCTACGGCATAAAAACATTGCTAATACACGGTGATAGTTTATGTACTGATGATGTTAGTTATCAACGTTATCGCCGCAAAACACGTAATAAATTCTTACAGTGGTGCTTTTTGCATTTACCTGTTCGTTATAGGCAAGGTATTTCTGACAAAATAAAGCAGAAAAGTCGCGAACAAAAGCAGTCTAAATCAACCATGATCATGGATGTAAATCAGCTTGAAGTAAGTCGGATAATGCAAGAGTATGACGTGCAGTATTTGATTCATGGACACACCCATCGCCCAGCCATTCATGCCTTTACACTAGCAAACAAAGCCGCTTATCGCATCGTATTAGGAGACTGGGAGAACAAAACAAGTTTTCTAAAATGCAATGATCAACAATTCGTATTGAGTGATCACCGCATTTCAGCCAGTGATTCTGTATTAAGAATCAGCTAAAGCTTTCTGATCAAGTATTTCTTTAAGGCGCTTTGGCGGTACATACCCAGGCAACAGTTCACCACTTTCAAGGAATAAAGCGGGGGTTCCAGTAACACCGATACGCCTTCCTAATTCATATTGCGCCTGTACGTGTGCATTACAAGTCTCTGAGTTTACTTCTTTGCCGTTCTTGGCATCCGTTAGGGCCTGCTTACGATCTTTAGCACACCAGACATCTACTGCTTTATCATATGACTCTGAGTCGATCCCCGTCCGAGGAAACGCCATATAACGAATGCGAATGCCTAGCGCATTATATTCTGCTATTTGCTGATGTAATTTTCGGCAGTAACCGCAGTCGATATCAGTAAATACCGTTAAGGTATGTTCTGTCTTTTTCGGCTCATAAATTATCATATCTGCCTCATCGACAGATGCCAGTGTTTGTTTTCTTAAATCAACACGTTTTTGCTCTGTAATATTTTTCCGTTCTTGTAAAGCAATCACATCCCCCTGAAAAACATAACGGGCGTCTTTACTAAAATAGATGATCTCGCCATTAATAACGGCTTCATACAAGCCCGTATTATCTAATGGTTGGATGCTTTCAATAGTTATACCTGGCATTATTGCGGCTAGTTTATCTTTAATATCGCTTATGTCGCTAGCCTGCACTAACCCCATCCAAGCAAGCATTGGTAGACACAAATAAAGTCGTTTCAACATTTATAGTTCCTAATCTCTAAAATTATTAAATTGTAATGGCATATCTACAGCCTCATTGCCACGCAATAACGCCATGACCTGCTGCAATTCATCACGTTTTTTACCTGTGACGCGAACACTTTCACCTTGAACAGCAGCTTGTACCTTAATCTTACTTTCTTTAATTAATTTCACAGTAATGCGACATTGATCTTTATCCAAGCCTTCACGCACTATTACATCCTGTTTACGCATTTTTCCATTACCGACAGAATCCTTAATCTCAAGGCAAGTGATTTCTACGCCTCGTTTAACTAATTTCATTCGTAAAATATCTAAAACTTGATCCAATTGAAAATCACTGCCAGCGTGCATCGTCAGCGTTTTATCTGACTGCTCGACACGCGCATCAGTTCCTCTAAAATCAAAACGATTACTTATATCTCGATTAGTCTGGTCGACCGCATTGGTCAATTCGTGTTTATCAACTTCTGAAACGATATCAAATGAGGGCATTTCTAACTCCTAAAAATTCAGCAATATATGACGGCAGTTTATCATTTCGCGGATCATTGAGATACCGGCTTTAGCCTCGTGGATGATGCAGTGTATATATACTTTTCAACCGTTCTTTGGCGACATGGGTATAGATTTGCGTCGTTGATAAGTCAGAATGACCAAGCAGTAATTGCACTACACGTAAGTCAGCACCGTGATTCAATAAATGGGTAGCAAATGCATGGCGTAAGGTATGTGGCGATAAATCTTTTTCAATCACCGCTAACTTGGCATAACGTTTAATTAAATACCAAAAGGCTTGGCGCGACATCGCCTTGCCCCGTTGCGTTGGGAACAAGTCATCACTCAATGTCCCCTTTAATAATTGCGGTCTACTTTCAGCTAGATAACGCTGCAAATAATCTAAGGCAATCTCACCCAGAGGCACTAATCTTTCCTTATTACCCTTACCGACACAACGGATCAGTCCTTGCCGCATATTAAGTTGTTCATTGGTTAAACCAACCAGTTCTGAGACCCTCAAACCTGTGGCGTACAACACTTCTAACATCGTGCGATCACGTAGTCCTAAAGCAACATCGACATTAGGCTGTGCTAGTAGCATTTCAACTTCATCTTCCGTTATGCTATTGGGCAAGGAGCGACCCAAGCGCGGTGATTCAATCTGCAAAGTTGGATCGGAATCTCGAATATCTTCACGGCATAAGTAACGATAAAAACGTCTTAAACTTGATAGTAAACGCGCTTCGCTACGTACTTTTCGGCCTTCACGCATGCGTACACTTTGATAACGTAAAATATCATTACGACTCGCGGCCATTAAATCAGTATCAGACTCACGTAACCAAGCAGCAAAAGTCAAAAGATCACGTTGATAAGCAGCGATAGTATTGTTACTTAAGCCTGATTCTAACCATAGTGAGTCTAAAAAAGGTTGAAGATTACGATCTATAGTTTTTACTTGCTTATCAGAACTCATAATGATTTATGACGCTCGTGATCTAATAGCCATTGTTTTAGATTGATTTCACTGCCAACCGTTTTGCCATAATAGCCACCAAGCCCTGATTTTGAGACTACGCGGTGACACGGTACAACAATGGCAAAAGGATTCGCTCTACAGGCATTACCTACCGCTCGAGCCGACGTATCCAGGGCTTGAGCAAGCTTGGCATAAGTCCGTGTTTCACCTGGCGGAATTGTTTGCAAGTATTGCCACACTCTTCGTTGAAATACAGTGCCTCGCTCAGCAAGAGGGAATGTAAACTCAGATTGCGGATCAATGAAATAGGATTTGAGCTGATTAACCGCCTCTTGAGCAATCGTTGATAATACAGACTCATTATCCGTATAGTCATTGCTAATGAATAGCTCTACGCCGTATAACTGAGTCTCACTTGTATGGAGCAATATACGCCCGACTGGCGTCACTAATATTGTTTCAGCAATATGACTAGTCATAATGACAAAAAGGGCGCAACTGTAGACAGCCGCGCCCTTCTTAAGCAGTCAGAATCAACATTCGATTCTGCTAAGCCCGTATTAACCCAACTTTTCTTTAATACGTGCTGCTTTACCCGTTAAGTTACGCAAGTAGTAAAGTTTAGCGCGGCGAACATCACCACGACGTTTAACTTCTAGACTTGCCACTGCAGGGCTATGAGTTTGGAATACACGTTCTACACCAACACCATTTGAAATTTTACGTACTGTAAATGCAGAATGTAAACCACGGTTACGAATAGCAATTACGACGCCTTCAAACGCTTGTTCACGTTCACGTTCGCCTTCTTTGATTTTTACTTTTACGATGACAGTATCACCTGAAGAAAATGCAGGAATATCCTGTCTCATTTGTTCAGCGTTTAGCTGTTCAATTATATTACTCATTGTTCTACTCCTAATTCCTACTTCTCTTCATGCCTAAATTCGGCAATAAATTGTTCTAATAACGCATTCTGTTCATTAGTTAATGTTTCCATTACTAACAATTCAGGCCGCCTTAACCAAGTTCGTCCTAAAGACTGTTTAAGGCGCCACTTTCGTATTGCCTCATGATCGCCACCCAAAAGTACCTCTGGCACATTTTGACTAGATAATCGTTCTGGTCTTGTGTAATGCGGATGGTCTAATAAACCAGCCATAAATGAATCTTGCTGTGCAGACTCATCATCACCCAAAACGCCTGGTAACAATCTTGCTACGCCATCAATCATGACCATCGCTGCAAGCTCACCACCACTGAGAACGTAGTCACCTATCGACCATTCCTCATCAATCTCTTGTTCAATCAGGCGTTCATCAACACCTTCATAACGTCCTGCAACAAAAATCATCGCATCTCTTGTTGCCAATTCTTGCAAACCTTGCTGGTCTAACTTTCGACCCTGCGGTGACAAATAAGCCACTTTAGTTTGTTGACCTAAGACCGCTTTAGCAGCATGAATGGCCTGTTGTAATGGTTCAACTTTCATCACCATACCAGGGCCACCGCCATAAGGCCGGTCATCTACAGTTCGATGTTTATCCGACGTAAAATCCCGCGGATCCCAATAATCAATATCTAACTTGCCTTGCTTTACAGCGCGGCCAGTTACCCCGTATTGCGTTATTGCATCAAACATTTGAGGAAATAAAGACACCACGCCTATTCGCATGATGGCATTCACCTCAATAATCCAATTCCCAATCAACCCGAATAACTTTATTATCCAAATCAACGAGCTCAACGATGTCATCCAGTACAAAAGGAATCAACCGTTCAGTTTTATCTTTATTCAGAACAACCAATACATCATGGGCGCCATTTTCAAGCAAGCTATCCACCTGTCCAAGTTGTTCGTCTTGTACATTAACAACAGACATACCAATTAAATCCGACCAATAATATTCGTCTTTTCCAGCTGGTTTTATCTGCGTTTTGGCAATAGCAAGTTCTACACCTACTAGTGGTAAGACTTGATCGCGGTCAGTGACCCCATCCAAGCTCATTACTACGCCTTTGCCTTGTAAGCGCCCTTCAACTACTTTCACCTCTACCCATTCACCTTTCCGTGACAGATATAATGGCGAATAACTTAAAATATTCTCTCTTGGATCCGTGAATGAGTAGATTTTTACCCATCCCTTAACCCCAAAAGCACCAGATATTTTCCCTACCGGGACATATTCCACGGAAGTATCCATAACTGAAACCTTATTTTAAGTTTAATTAAGCAACTTTCGCTTGAGCGACTAACTTAGTAACACGCTCTGAAAGTTGTGCGCCTTCAGAAATCCAGTGCGTAATACGCTCTAAATCTAAACGCAAAGTTTCTTCTTGTCCTTGAGCTCGTGGGTTAAAGAAACCTACACGCTCAATGCAACGACCATCACGTTTGTTACGTGAGTCTGCTACTACGACAGTGTAATAAGGACGCTTTTTTGCGCCGCTACGTGACATTCTAATTTTTACCATTATTTGTGCCTGTTGAAAAACTGGATCGAAAAACAGATGCATTTTACGCATATATCTTGTAATTGAAAAGCTTATCTCGCCTTTATATTTAAAATGGCATGCCACCACCCATTGGTAACTTGCCGCCCAAACCACGCATCATCTTAGCCATGCCACCTTTCTGGGTCATTTTCTTCATCATTTTTTGCATTTGTGCGAACTGTTTTAGCAATCGATTCACATCTTGAATTTGTGTGCCCGAACCTGCCGCAATACGTTTTTTGCGCGAGCCTTTAATAATTTCTGGTCGTTGACGTTCTTTTTTAGTCATCGAATTAATAATGGCTTCTAATTTATTTAATTCTTTATCATTTACTTGTTGTTTCGCCGCTGCCGGGATATTTGACATACCGGGCATTTTATCCATCATCGAACCAATGCCGCCCATTTTTCCCATTTGTCTAAGTTGATCTCTAAAATCTTCGAGATCGAAACCTTTACCTTTTTTTAGTTTATTAGCTAATTGGTCGGCAGCGCCTTTATCCATCTTACGCTGTACGTCTTCCACCAGCGATAAAACATCACCCATTCCCAAAATTCGCGATACAACGCGATCAGGATGAAAAGGTTCTAGTGCCGACGTTTTTTCGCCTACACCCATAAATTTTATTGGCTTACCGGTGATATAACGAATAGATAAAGCTGCACCACCACGCGCATCACCATCCGTTTTGGTCAATATCACGCCGGTCAGCGGCAAAGCATCATTAAATGCCTTCGCGGTATTGGCGGCATCCTGCCCCGTCATACTATCGACAGTAAACAAGGTTTCGATCGGGTTTATCGCCGCATGAATCTGTTTGATTTCGGTCATCATGTCATCATCAACATGTAATCGACCTGCGGTATCAATGATCACGACATCTACGAACTGTAACTTAGCGTATGCAACGGCAGCTTTTGCTATTTCGACAGGGTTTTGATCAACTTCACTAGGAAAAAACTGCGCATCCACTTCCTTAGCGAGTGTTTTTAACTGTTCAATCGCTGCTGGTCGATAGACGTCGGCACTGGCCACCATCACCGATTTTTTCTCGCGCTCTTTTAACCAACGGGCCAATTTTGCGACACTGGTTGTTTTACCTGCACCTTGCAAACCAGCCATCAAAATGACCGCAGGTGGTTGTGAGTTGAGGTTTAGGCTTTCATTTGCTACCCCCATCACCGTAACTAACTCATCGTTAACTACTTTTACTAATGCTTGGCCAGGCGTCAAACTGCGAAGTACATCCTGACCCATTGCCCGCTCTTTTACGCGGTCAATAAACTCGCGAACCACTGGTAAGGCGACGTCAGCCTCAAGCAGTGCCATTCGCACTTCACGTAGCGTGTCTTTTACATTATCTTCAGTAATTCGACCTTGGCCACGAAGTTTTTGTAAAGTACCGCCTAATCTGTCCTGCAAACTATCAAACATGATTCACCTAGAAGTTAGCTCAGCCCAAATATGCCGAAAATATAAATTTTTAAGATTTAGAATTATAACTGATAATGAATACATCGCGTATTATCTATATGATGTTCAAATCACTTTATCAGTACACAAGGAATGAACCAACATGGCCATTGCTAATTCATTAGCCTTCCTGCTTTATCTTAGTTGTAGTGTCATTCTGATTCGTAACTTTGTTCAACGCAACCAGCAAGGTTCCGCATCATTTCCAATCGGTATTATGACGGTTTTAGCGCTTATTTTTCATGGTGCAGATATATTTTTAACCATGGAAGGTGGATGGGATTTAAGTCTTTTCAGTACCTTAGCAATCGCAACATGGCTAATGGCCTTTATCGCGCTCATTTTAGGCGCTAAACAAAAATATGCTCATCCTGGCATCGTCATTTATCCATTGGTCGCATTAAGTCTGATCCTCAAGACAGCTGTTCCTAGTGAGCCAACTACAACCCTCGTCAATCCAGCTTTAGAGTGGCACATTCTACTTTCATTAGCGGCATATAGTTTATTCACCTTAGCCGCCATACAAGCCATTATTTTAGCTGTCCAAGAACAGCAATTACGCCAACGACATCTTGTCGGTCTGATGAGAAAGTTACCGCCATTACAATCTATGGAAACAACCTTATTTCAACTAATTTCAGCTGGGTTTATATTACTTACCTTAGGTTTAACCGCAGGGTTTTTCTTCATAGAAGATATTTTTGCCCAACATCTCCTTCATAAAACAGTGTTATCTCTTATTGCTTGGTGTGTCTTTGCAGTCCTATTACAAGGCAGGTTACGCCATGGTTGGCGAGGGAAAACGGCCATCAAGTGGACACTGATTGGTTTTGTATTTTTAGTGTTTGCCTATTTTGGCAGCAAATTTGTTCTGGAATTTTTAATAACTCATGCCTGATACAACGTCACTCACCCTACTATTTACATTACTCTTTATATTGCTGTTATTTTCTGCCTTCTTCTCCAGTGCAGAAACAGCATTAATGTCGCTCAATCGTTATCGTCTCCGCCATTTAGAACATGAAGGTCATGCCGGTGCGATAAGGGCTAGTCAATTATTGGCACGCCCCGATAGGCTTATTGGTTTAATTCTGCTCGGCAATAACTTTGTTAATATATTTGCTTCAGCTATTGCCACGGTGATCGGCGTCAAACTCTATGGTGAAAACGGCATCGTCATAGCCACTTTTATCCTCACCCTTGTCGTCTTGCTCTTTGCCGAAGTAACACCTAAAACATTAGCCGCCTTACATCCTGAACGTGTTGCATTTCCTGCCAGCATGGTCCTCAAGCCGATGTTGATATTGCTTTTCCCATTAGTCTGGTTTACTAATGCCATCACCAACCGTTTACTCGCTTTACTCGGTGTTTCACCGGAAGATTCTTCATCTGTAGCGATTAATAGTGAAGAACTACGTATGGCATTAATGGAAGCAGGGAGCATTATCCCGAAGCGTCATAAAAAAATGTTAGTGAGTATTCTTGATCTAGAAAAAGTGACGGTCAATGATGTGATGGTGCCACGAAATGAGATAGAAGGCATAGATATCAATGGCTCAATGGCCGACATTACCAAACAGCTATCTTATTGTAGTAATACTCGTTTACCGGTGTATGAAGACAGTATGGATAACATTATTGGCATTATCCATGTTAGAAAAACCATGCATTTATTCGCACAAGATAACCTTACTAAAGACAGTTTAAATGGCATTATCAAGGATGTTTATTTTGTTCCTGAAGGCACCGCACTTAATACCCAACTAATTCAATTTCAAAAGCACCGTAGGCGAACAGGGCTTGTTGTTGATGAATATGGCGACATCCTAGGTTTAATCACCTTAGAAGACATCTTTCGTGAAATTGTTGGTGAGTTCACCGCTGGCTCGATTGATGAAGATAAAGATATTCATCCTCAAGAAGATGGTAGTTATCTGATTAATGGCTCGGCTAATATTCGGGATATTAATCGAAATAATCATTGGCATCTGCCTACTGATGGCCCTAAGACAATCAACGGTTTGATCCTTGAAATCCTAGAAACAATTCCACAGCCTGGCGTCAGTTTACGCGTTAAAAATTATGTTATTGAAGTAGTACAAACGACTGACAACACAATTAAAACTGTGCGTATCCGTAGCCGTGCCGAATTGAAACAGGACAAAGCTTAAAGAAAGGCTTTTCAAATCAAACTTTACTGGTTTGAATAGTGTCAATCAATATGGATTCATAGCGCGACCACAGGTCAACAATTTAGCTTTAAACTTCAAGCTCGTTCATAATGTAAGCACACTACTGTCAGACCAATTTCTGATTACAGTATTATTTAAGACTTTTGCACAATGGTTTTTTTCGTCAGGACAAAGCAAAAGCAGGTATATAAAGACGACTCGTGAAAAAGTCCTAATTTAAAAGACTTCAAGGAAAATAATATGCGTATTCTATTTAAATTTATAATTTTTATCATTATTCTCGTCATCGCAGGCCTTATTGCCCTGCCCTTTATAGTTGACCCTAATGATTACAAGCAAGAAATATCAAGTCAGGTAGAAAAAGCAACCGGACGCACCCTAACCTTAGATGGTGATATTAAATTATCTGTTTTCCCTTGGATTGCTCTTGAACTAGGTCCATTATCATTAAGCAATGCCACCGGCTTCAAAGCCGATTCATTCGCAAAAGTTCAGGCCGCTGAAATCCGCATTAAATTAATGCCATTACTAAAAAAACAACTAGAAATGGACACCATCGTTTTAGATGGCTTAGTGTTAAATCTTGAAAAAAACAAAACCGGTAAAACCAACTGGGATGATCTCGTTGCCCAAAACGATACGGCGACAGACAGCACACAAAAAACTGATGTAATATCTAATGATGATGCCCCTGCTCTCGCAGCCATCAGTATTGCTGGTGTTAAGTTAACTAATGCCAATATCTTATGGTCGGATGCCACTACTGCTGAAAATTACCAGTTACAAAATTTCAACCTAAACACAGATCCTCTTGTCCCCGGTAAACCCACTGCTTTAGATATGGAGTTTGACGTCGCCAGCACAAAGCCACAGGCTCAAGCTCATATCAAATTAGACACTAAAGTGATGGTCGATATAGAAAACCAACATTACACTCTGACGGATTTAAATTTAACGACTCAGGTATCAGGTAAAGATCTGCCATTTTCACAAAGCAATTTAACGCTTAGTGGCGATATCAATGCCAATATGATCACACAATTGCTGACAATTGATGATTTGAAACTATCAGCCCAAGCAAGCAATGATAAACAATCTATTGATGCCAAATTATCTGCTCAAATCTCATCAAATTTAGCAACTCAGCAATCAACAATTAAAGGTTTAGTTTTATCTGCTACGGTACTTGACCCGACCTTACCAAATGGCAAAGCTAAATTAAATATAACGGCTGATATATCTACAGATATGAAACAACAAACGATGACCTTGTCTGCCTTAGTTATCGATACTTATGACTTGCTGATCAGCGGCGATATTAAAACTAGCAAGTTATTATCAGACAATCCAAACTTTGTTGGTAACATTATTGTTAAACCTTTCAACTTAAGACAACTTGCCAATAATCTTAATATTGAACTACCTGTAATGGCGGATGACAGCACTCTAAAACTTGCCCAACTCACCACTGAATTTGAAGGCTCTACCAAACACATTAACGCTAAACAACTTAATGTGACATTAGACCAAAGTAAATTATCAGGTCGTTTAGCCATTAATAACTTCGCGAAACCTGCATTCGACTTCAAATTAAACCTTGATCAAATTGATGCCGATCGTTATTTACCACCTGCAACAAAAACTGAAGCGCCAAAAGCTACTTCACCAGCACCAACTTCAACTTCAACTTCAACTTCAACTTCAACTTCAACTTCAACTTCAACTTCAACTTCAACTTCAACTTCAACTTCAACCAGTGCCGAACTACCATTAGAAGCCTTACGCCAAATCAATGCCAAAGGAACACTAGATATTGGCAAGCTGACAATAAGTGGCACTCATAGTGGAAAAATTCACGTTGAAATTAACGCTACAAATGGCTTAATTAATTTAAGCCCAATGAGTGCCAATATGTACGAAGGTCAATACCAAGGCAATGTGGGTCTTGATGCTCGCGGTAAAACACTTAAACTAAGTCTTAATGAGAGTTTAAAAGGCGTAAAAGTTGGCCCCCTGCTAAAGGATTTTACGGGTGATGACAAGTTGTCAGGAATGGCAAACGCACAAGCCAAGTTAACGGGCAACGGCGCAACAGTGTTACAAATCAAACAAACTTTATCTGGAAACGGTAATTTTTCATTTACCGATGGTGCTGTTAAAGGTATTAACATTGCCGAAAGTATTCGTAAAGCCAAAGCCACACTTAAAGGCGAAACACTGCCAGCATCAGACGCCCCTATTCAAACTGACTTTTCAAATCTAAGCGGTTCATTCACGGCTACTGATGGCATTATTAGCAACCAAGATCTATTGGCGATGTCACCCCTGTTGCGTATTAACGGCGCGGGTAAAATCGATCTGCCTAAAGAAGGCATTGATTATGGACTTAAAGTATCCATCGTTGAAACGTCATCAGGTCAAGGTGGCAAGGCATTAGCTGATTTAAAAGGTTTAACTATTCCGGTTAAAATTACGGGCACATTTAGCAATCCCAAACCAACAGTTGATCTAGCAAGCATGCTAAAAGAAAGAGCAACGGATGAAGTGAAAGCTAAAGTAGCGGACAAATTAAAAGATAAATTGGGTGGTGACTTAGGTGATTTAGGTGATTTATTGGGTGGCGCACTGGCTCCAAAATCAGTAGCACCAGCAACAGAGCCAACAACAGAAACGCCTCCTACTGAGCCAACTACTGAACCTGCACCAGAAAAAACGCCAGAAGATCAATTAAAAGATGCAGTTTCAGACAAGTTAAAAGGTTTTTTCTAAACCTACATTATTAGAGACAAAGCACTCCTAAGCACTCATGCATTAAGGAGTGCTTTGTAACTCTACCACCGCAGATAATTGTTCAAGCATTATCTCCTGAACCTCAATAAAATCGATGATTTGTTATGACTAGTCCACTATTTAGTGACCGACTACTGAATTGGTTTGACCAACATGGTCGTAAAGATTTACCCTGGCAACAACAGCCTTCGCCCTATCATGTTTGGCTGTCAGAAATAATGCTTCAACAAACTCAAGTCAGTACTGTTATACCGTATTATCATAAATTTACTGAGCGGTTTACGAATATTGCTACACTCGCACAAGCTCCAGTTGATGATGTGCTCGCCCTATGGACGGGTTTGGGTTATTACGCTAGGGCAAGAAACCTGCATAAAGCCGCCAACACTATGGTGGAATTGCATCAGGGACAAATGCCATCAACTTTAGATGAGCTAATCGCACTGCCAGGGATCGGTCGTTCAACTGCTGGTGCAATAATGGCTTTAGCACATCATCAACATTTTTCAATTCTTGATGGTAACGTTAAACGAGTACTAGCTCGTCACTCTGCCATCGCTGGTTGGCCAGGGAATAAGCACATTGAAAATAAACTTTGGCTAATTGCAGAACAACTATTACCCCAAAATAGAATAGCCAACTACATCCAAGCACAAATGGATTTAGGGGCAACCTTGTGCACGCGTAGCAAACCGAATTGCACTATCTGTCCGCTCAATGCAGACTGCAAAGCGTATCTAAATGGTAATCCTACTGATTATCCAACAGCTAAACCCAAAAAAATTATTCCAACTCGCCAGTCACATTGGATAGTAGCCCAAGCTTCAACGGGGGAAATATTACTAGAACAACGGCCTTCGATGGGAATTTGGGGAGGTTTATGGAGCTTCCCAGAATTAGATAGTGCTACTGATATCGATTACACATGCTCTAATCGGTTAAGTGTCAATGCTACTAACATCACATCACTGAAAAATATTAAACATGTATTCAGTCATTTTAAGCTTGAAATCTATCCGCACTTAATTGAGTGTGAGATTAATAATAACTATATCGCCGAGAATAAAAAGTTATCTTGGTATAAAATAAACGACGCGTTACTACTTGGTTTGCCTGCACCGGTTAAATCACTCATCGAATCATTACAGTAAAAGAGGACTCACATGGCACATACCGTTCATTGCGTAAAACTCAATAAAGAAGCAGAAGGTTTAGACTTTCCTCCTTATCCTGGCGAATTAGGTAAAAAGATCTATGAGTCAGTATCTAAAGAAGGATGGCAAATGTGGTTAGGTCAGCAAACAATCCTAATAAATGAATACCGTCTTTCATTAGCTGATCCAAAATCACAATCATTTTTAAAAGAAGAGCTGGAGAAATTTTTCTTTGGTGAAGGTTCAAGCCTGCCTAAAGAATTTGTAGCTAAATAAGCTAAAACACGCTTGTTTGCGCAAAAACTCTAAATAGCGCATCAATGACAAAAATGTCAATAATATTATTGCTAATAAAACGATTAAGCAGGCCGCATAAAAAAGGCAATAAAAATCAATTGGTTGGATCGTTAATTATCATTATAGAATCAATCGATATTATCGAGCCACACAAAAAAAGTTGTCTTTTAAACAAATACAAAGGCTAATTAATTTTTAATGCGTATAATGCTCATAGCTTCTTTTAGGAGTTACACAAGTTAGCTTCTAAGAAATTAGTAAGCAAGAAATTAAGAAAATATTGAGGTAGTTATGGCAGATCAAGTTACAGGTACAGTTAAGTGGTTCAACGATGCTAAAGGTTTTGGCTTTATTGAACAAGCAAGTGGTCCAGATGTATTCGTACATCACAGCGCAATTCAATCAGATGGTTTTAAATCATTGAAAGAAGGCCAAGCAGTAACGATGGAAGTTACTCAAGGCGCTAAAGGTCCACAAGCTGAGAATGTTATTCCTGGCTAGTTAGTCCGAAAGCAAAATTGAAGAAGGCCGGTTGGATTATTCCACCGGCCTTTTTTATTGCCTATAATTTGTAACTTCAGAATGAATCGATGGTGGCCAGCTACTGATGAAAGTTATAACCTTTAAAAATATTCGAATTGTTATTCTGCTGTCGTTATTAGCTTTAGCGGCTATTTACACTCAAGACCAACGCCTTAATACCACCTCATGGTATCAGCCTATCGAAGTCACTATCTTTCCAATTAATGGTGATGGCAATGCCAAAACAGAGCGTTATATTCAGCAGCTATCCACAGAGAATTTTCAGGATATTGATGCGTTTTTTATTCGTGAAGCTAAAAGATATCATCTTATAGTTGATAAACCAGTCATCAGCACACTGGGACCCACAATTTATAAGACGCCACCAGTCCCTCCAGCAGATCGTAATGCTATATTGAAAATAATACTCTGGAGCATGCAACTTCGCTATTGGGCTTACATCAATACGCCCGACGATAAATCAAACAAAAATCGAATCCGCTTGTATGTGCTTTACCATCAAGCTTCGGATAATCAAGCTCTGCAACACTCACTTGGTCTCCAAAAAGGCTTAATTGGTATAATCCACGCTTATGCTGATCAAGCTCATAATTCACAGAATGCGCTGGTAATGACTCATGAAATATTTCACACTTTGGGCGCTAGTGATAAGTACGACTATCAAAACAATCAGCCCATTTACCCTTTAGGTTATGCTCATCCCGAACAAAAGCTACTTTATCCACAGCGTTTTGCAGAAATTATGGCGGGACGGATACCTCTATCTCAATCTAAATCGAGTATGCCAAAAGATTTACGCTTTTGCCTAGTCGGCGAGTCAACGGCCAAAGAGATTAATTGGATATCAGCACCATGACAACACTCATACCGAGTCAGTTTATTAGAGACCAACGTTACGGCGTATTATCAACATTCTCATTAACAGAATCTGGCTATCCATTCGGTTCAATAACACCTTATATTATTAATGCTGAAGGTGACATTGCGATTTTTATTAGCCACTTAGCTGAGCACACTCACAATATTCAAGCCAACCCTAAAGTGTCACTGACCATTTTTGATCCAAAGGATGCCTCGAATCCAACTGCAGGGCCACGAATTACATGTTTGGCCGTGGCTACAATTGCTACAGATGAGATGCAATTACGCGAAGATTATCTGAATCAGTTTCCTGATGCTCAAATGATTTTAACCTTACCAGGCTTTCATTTTTATTTACTGCGGCTTGTTAAAATTCATTTAGTAGCTGGTTTTGGACAAGTAAAATGGCTGGTGCCAGAGCAATTAGGTCTTTAAAATAGTCGCTGTATCTTCAATCACTAACTGCTTGAAAGCCGATGATAATGCTGTAAAACGTTTAGTACTACGATGCACTAAATACCAATGCCGCATAATCGGAAATGATTCAACATCCAACACCACCAATCGATCTAAAGCTAACTCCCATTCTAAGGTATGACGAGAGACAATACCTAATCCCAAGCCCGCCTCAACCGCTTGATTAATAGCTTCATTACTATTCATTTCCATTACTGAACTAATGCTATAGCCTCTTTCTTCGAAAAACTGCTCCATAGCTATTCTTGTTCCAGAACCATGCTCTCGCAGAATAAAGGTTTCTTGCTGTAACACCGACAGTGGAATTGCTTTCTGGCCTTCTAAAACATGGCCTTTTGGAGCAATAACAACTAAGGGATTATCTAAAAATGGCGTAGCATCAACATCCATATCCTCAGGTGGCCGCCCCATAATTACCATGTCCACGGTATTATCATCTAGGTGTTTCAACAGACTTGCTCTATTGGTCACATCAAGGCTGATCGTCGTCCCAGAAAATCGTTTATAAAACTCTCCTAATAACTTCAATGCAAAATAATTAGCCGTTGACGCCACAGCGATTGCTAGCCGACCTCGTTGACTGCCTCGCATTTCAGTCATCACATCATCCAACTCTATTAACTGCTGCGAGATAGTACGTGCATAATTCAACAGTTCTACTCCGGCATCTGTCAGGTAAAGCGTTTTTCCCATTCGTTCAAACAAAGGCATGTCGAGCTCAGATTCTAACTGCTTAATTTGCATAGACACCGCTGGCTGGCTCAAATAAAGCACCTCTGCGGCACGGGTATAACTCAAGAGTTTGGCAACTGCTTCAAAGATCTGTAATTGTCTGATAGTTATGTTCATAGCTAACATCATAAGCATAACTTATGTATAAAATCAAAATAATTGAGTTTTCTTTATATTAAAAATGTCCTACACTTACTGGAGTCAATAACAGACGATCAAAAATAAACCGACTGTGAAATGCGAGCCGAGCTCGCACCACTCATTAAATAGAAGGTACTAATAATGGATCAATCATCACGTTACGCCGATCTTAGTTTAAAAGAAGAAGATCTTATCGCCAACGGCGGACATATTCTCGTTGTTTACCACATGACTCCAGCAGCCGGCTATGGATATTTAGCGACGGCGGCACATCTTGCTGCAGAATCATCAACGGGTACCAACGTTGAAGTTTCAACAACCGATGACTTTACCAAAGGCGTTGATGCCATGGTATATGAAATCGATGAAGCTAAAGGCGTCATGAAGGTTGCTTATCCAAACGATTTATTTGACCGCAACATGATTGATGGCCGCGCAATGATAGTATCGTTCTTAACTTTGGCTATTGGTAATAACCAAGGTATGGGCGATGTTAAATGTGCTCAAATACAAGATTTCTATGTTCCACCACGCATGTTGCAATTGTTTGATGGACCAGCCAAAGATATCACTGATATGTGGCGTCTTTTAGGTCGCCCGCTAGTAGATGGTGGTTACATCGCAGGTACGATCATCAAACCAAAACTAGGCCTACGTCCTGAACCTTTTGCTGAAGCAGCGTATCAGTTCTGGTTAGGTGGTGATTTCATCAAAAATGATGAACCACAAGGTAACCAAGTCTTCTGCCCAATGAAGAAAGTAATCCCATTAGTAGCTGATGCAATGAAACGTGCACAAGATGAAACGGGGGAAGCAAAATTATTCTCAGCAAATATCACAGCTGATGATCATTACGAAATGTTAGCCCGTGCTGACTTCATCCTAGAAACATTTGGTCCAGATGCTGATAAAGTAGCCTTTTTAGTTGATGGTTATGTAGGTGGTCCAGGTATGATTACAACTGCTCGTCGTAACTATCCTAGCCAATATTTGCATTATCATCGTGCAGGTCATGGTGCGGTCACATCACCATCATCTGTTCGTGGTTACACTGCATTTGTATTAGCGAAAATTTCTCGTTTACAAGGTGCCTCTGGTATCCACGTAGGTACTATGGGTTACGGTAAAATGGAAGGTGGCGCGGATGATCGTAACATTGCCTATATGATCGAACGTGATAGTGCTGATGGTCCTTACTATCACCAAGAATGGTATGGTATGAAACCAACCACACCCATTATCTCTGGTGGTATGAACGCATTACGTTTACCTGGTTTCTTCGAAAACTTAGGCCACGGTAATGTTATCAACACATCAGGTGGTGGTGCTTACGGTCATATTGATAGCCCAGCTGCTGGTGCAACATCATTACGTCAAGCGTTTGAATGTTGGAAAGCCGGTGCAGATCCAATTGAATTTGCCAAAGAACATCGTGAATTTGCTCGTGCATTTGAATCCTTCCCTGGCGATGCAGATAAGATCTTCCCAGGCTGGCGTGAAAAATTAGGCGTACATAAGTAAGCCTAATAAATAGCAACAGCTAAATGATATCTCCTCGCTCCGGCGGGGAGAACATCACTCCAAACTACACTGATAACACACCTCGTGTTGTTGATAACGCCTCAAAAGCATTATGCAAAACAAATGCTGTCCATCCGCGTTGGTTTTGCTTAATTCTTTTTCAACTATAAAGACAATAGCGATGAATGACATTAGCCAATACCTGATTAAAGAAGAACCTTTTTATCAGTCACAAAGCGATGAAGTTGAGCTGTACACTGCAGCATACCAAGCCCGCCTACCCGTAATGGTCAAAGGACCAACAGGCTGTGGTAAGTCTCGCTTTATCGAACATATGGCATGGAAATTAAACAAACCATTAATCACTGTCGCCTGTAATGAAGATATGACGGCCTCTGATTTAGTCGGTCGCTATTTATTAGATGCCAATGGCACTCGCTGGTTAGATGGTCCATTAACGGTCGCAGCTCGAATTGGTGCTATCTGTTATCTAGATGAAATCGTTGAGGCTCGCCAAGATACTACGGTCGTTATTCATCCGCTAACCGATCACCGTAGAACTTTACCATTGGATAAAAAAGGTGAAATACTCCAAGCACACTCAGACTTCCAACTGGTTATTTCTTACAATCCTGGCTATCAAAGTCTGTTGAAAGATTTAAAACAATCAACCAAACAACGTTTCACTGCTTTTGAATTTGATTACCCAGCAGCAGATGTTGAGTCATCCATTTTACAAAAAGAAACCGGCATCTCCGCTGATTTAGCAGATAAATTAGTTAAGATAGCTACCACGGCTCGTAACTTAAAAGGTCATGGTCTAGATGAAGGTATTTCTACTCGCTTGTTAACGTATGCTGCAACTCTAATGGATAAAGGCGTTGATGCTAAATCAGCATGTCGCATGGCCTTAGTACGGCCTATTACAGATGATGCGGATATTCGTGATACTTTAGATCACGCCATCAATGCTGTATTTGCCTAGGCGGACGATACATTTCCATGAGTGACATCAGCGAGGTGCAACAACACCCAGATCGCCTAAAACTAAAATGTGGCTTCGAGCAAATCGATGCTGTATTTGACGAGTGTATGGAAGAAGCCCGTCTTTACATGAATGAACAAGGTATTGAAGAATATCTCGAGGGCGCATCACTCGTTTGCATGATGGGTCGAGGTGTTGAACCAGTTCTGAGTTATATGGAAGATATGCCTGCCATTGCTGGCCAATTAGGTCAACCAGTATTGAAGCTGATATCCGAAACGGTATGGAAAATATCTCGCACACCTAATGGCCAATCGATTCCTGCCTTTCTAGATACCCTAGGCGCAGTATCCCGTCGACTGGGCGATATTGAGGCATTGCAAAAATACATCGATATGATTTTCAGCATGATGACAGCCACCACCGTGTCTATTCATGGTCATCACGCCACCATCCCTAGTCCGGCATTATCTTATCTTCTAGAAAAGATGCCTTATCTAATCAGCCAATTATCTTTAGCTGGTCTAAAAAACTGGATGAATTACGGCGTCCGTTACTACAGTACTCATCCCGAACGTCAAATCGACTTTTTCAGTTTGCAATCAGCTGATAGTTTGGCTGTAATGCAAAAAGAACGACATGGTGTGTTGTTTTATGACCATGAACGTAAACTCAATTTATATTTGCAAGGTTTGTGGGAAACAGATCCACAACTCGTACCCTATTCACTTGGCTTTGACGAGTTACGTAAACCGCAACCTTATTTTGATGACTTAGGCATGCGTATTCCCGATGTTTATGATGATCTGCCAGATGTCGCAGGGATTGATCGCTATCGGGCAACACTGGCTCACATGGCGGCACATCAACGTTGGACTCGTCCGCTGATCGCCGATAATTACAGTCCATTTCAACGTATGGCTATTGAATTTATCGAAGATTGCCGTGTTGAAAATCTGGCTATTCGACAATACCCTGGTCTAAAAAAACTATTTTTAAGCCTCCACCCCAACCCCGTTCAAGGTGCATGCGATCCAGAAACACAATCCTGCTTACGCCATCGCCTAGCCATGTTGTCACGAGCCTTACTTGATCCTGAACATGTCTATACCGATCCTGACCTCCTTGAATTTGCTGAACTCTTTCATCAAGCTATGGCCAAGGGCGAATCAACAACCAAAGAAATTGCCAGCATAGCCCTATCTTATGTCGCTCGTACACGCCGTCAAAGTGATCAACTTGCTAACGTCTTTTTCGATGATACTGAAATAAATTATCGTGATGATAATCGTCATATGTGGACATTTATAGAAGAAGGCGACGAGGAAGATACCGTAAGCGATGCCCCACAGACACACGCCGCTGAAGAACCGCAAGGCCTACCACCACGTCATTATCCAGAATGGGACTATCATTCACAAAGCTACCGACCAGACTGGGTAAGCGTCTATGAAGCCCTTCATCCAGCAGGTAATGCGAATGATGTTGACCAACTACTGTTAAAACACGGCGCAGTGCTTAAAAGAATGAAACGAATTCTGGAAATGCTCAAGCCACAAAATTATGTTCGGGTGCGTTATCAAGAAGAAGGCTCGGAATTAGACTTAGATGTAGCAATTCGCTCACTCATTGATCTAAAAAGCGGTAGCATGCCTGATCCACGAATCAATATGAGTCATAAACACGATAGCCGTGACATTGCCGTCATGTTGCTACTTGATTTATCAGAATCCACAAATGAAATTCCTCAAGGTTGTGAGCAAACTATCTTGCAACTATGCCAAGAATCAGTATCTTTACTATCATGGTCAATAGAGCAACTCGGTGATAAATTTGCTATCGCAGGTTTCCATTCTAATACTCGCCATGATGTACGTTATCACCATATTAAAGGCTTTAGTGAAAACTGGAATGATGACGTTAAAGGTCGCATAGCAGGTATGAAAGCACGCTATTCCACACGAATGGGCGCAGCAATGCGTCATGCCGCTCACTATCTTGAAGCCCAAAAATCAGATAAAAAATTATTACTTATTTTAACCGATGGCGAACCATCAGATATTGATGTAAGTGATGAGACTTTATTAATACAAGATACTCATAAAGCCGTTCAAGAACTCGACCAAAAAGGCATCTACACTTATTGTATTAGTCTTGATCCTCGAGCTGATGATTATGTAAAAGATATATTTGGCAAGCAACATATGGTGATTGATAACATCAATAAATTACCTGAAAAACTTCCGGCGCTGTTTGCAAGTCTGACAAAATAACGGGCAAACCATTTAGTAATTAGTTTGCTATCCTACGCTATGTTTAAAGACTAGGCTAAACGACACCGTCATTCAAAGGAACGCTTCATGACCAATACACATAAATTCACTGTAGTTGCTTGTATGATAACCGCCCTCTACATTAGCCCTGCCAGCGCAGACTGGGGAAGCTTCTTCGACGATGTAACCACTCAAGGTAAAGCGCTATTATCAACTGATAGTAATACGCCATCATCGACCTTAGATTACAACACCATCGTATCTGGCTTAAAAGAGGCATTAGAAGTTGGGACTCGCAGTGCTATTGATAATGTAAGTAAACCTAATGGTTATCTTACAAATCAACTAATTCATCCAGCGAGTCACCGTACTCGTGAAAGAATTAAGTCATCCATGACTTAATTCCACTCCGTGCGTTGACGACCATTTGCCTCCGCCGTCCTCGTCGCCTCGCTAACGCTTTGGCTCTCAAACGACTGACGGGCCGAGTATG
>JAGXHJ010000013.1 GCA_024636315.1 Methylophaga sp. | reverse complement strand
CTGATCCCATCCCGAACTCAGAAGTGAAACGACTTAGCGCCGATGATAGTGTGGGAGTTCCCATGTGAAAGTAGGTCACTGCCAGGCTTTTTTATTAAGAAACCCAGAACTTTAATGAGTTCTGGGTTTTTTTTTGCCCGTTATTATTTATGGGCCAGGCCTTTGTAATGGTCTAATAAAAGTGAAGAACCATGTAAGCATCTAATATAGTGAGAATAAGGTGCTAGTTTCACAAATAATTTATAGTAGAGCTTCACATTCCACATAGCAAGCTGATAACTACTTAGCTAGGGAACTACCGTCACTGACAACACTAAACTGGTAGTTTCAGAACACTATCGACCAGTTGTATTATTAATTACTATTTAAATTGGTTTGTTGATAATACAACGCGATTTCTTCCCGCATTTTTTGCTTCGTAAAGCGCTAGATCTGCAGCCTTAATCAGTACATTTTTATCTTTCACCACGCCATCTAGGTATGAAACACCAAAGGATGATGTCACTGAGGGTAATAATTTACCATCATATAAGTTTTCTGATTTGCTAATAAGTTTGCAGAGTTCTTGTGCTCGTAACATCACATCATTTTTTGACGTTTCCGGAAGTATAATGATGAATTCTTCGCCACCAAAACGACAGATGATATCACTTGATCTGAAATGATTAGATAAGATATTCGCAAATGCGATTAGTACGATATCACCAGCATCATGACCATAGCTATCATTAAATTTCTTGAAATGATCTATGTCAGCCATGATCACTCCAAGGCCTTTTTTAGAGCGGTAACATCGGTGTATCTCGCGTTCTAAACTTTCTTCCATATGCCTTCTATTGAACAAAGAAGTGAGAGGATCACGAACTGATTGAACTTGAAGTGCTTCACGTAATTTTAAACTTACCAATGATAATGCTAGGTTATCGGCTGTGATTTTAATTAACCTTTGTCTTGATTCAATATAATTTATTTTATCTGTTCCCGTCTTACTGTACGCTGCATTAAATTGAATATGTAACATGCCTAACATTTCACCCTGAGCGATGATCGGTTCACAGATATAATTTTTAACACCATGTTCAACATGTTTACAGCGTAGTCGTTCGTCGTTATCTAGCGTTGTGTGTTTTTTACCTTGCCGTAATGACCAGCAATCATCAGGTGGAATAATCAGAGCGCTCTTAACGGGACTAGCACCCCACGCAGCTTTCGATTCGACTAATGACTTATTTTCGTGAAATAAATACAAAGAACCTGAGCAGTCGGGGAAAATTTGTTCTGAATAATATGAAACGATAGGATAGGTCTCATCAATAGAACGACAGACTTGTAAATACGAATTCAATTGATTGATTAAATTCATTTCATGATTGTATTGAGTCAGCTCTTCATGTGACTTTTTGAGCTCATCTTCAGACATCTTTTGTTCAGTGATATCGGTAGATGAACCTACAAAACCTGAAAATGTACCAGAGCCATCAATGTATGGTTCTCCATGATCTATAAAAGTCCGATATTCTCCATCCCGACGTTTAAGTCGATATTCCATTTTAAAGGGTTTATATGTTTGAAATGCATCTTCAAAAACAGTTAAGCAATATTCACGATCGTCAGGATGTAGTGCATTAAACCAAGCCCCACCACCTAATTTATCGACTTTTTCACGACCAATGAAGTTTTTATACTGATTATTGGTGAAGATAATTTTGCCGTTGGTATCTGTGAGCCACAATGTAACAGGAGCATCTTCAGCCAATGTTTTAAAGTCGATATTACTAATGTCGAAAACTTTAGAGTCCTGTTCTTGTTTATCGTCGTGATCATTCATCTATGATTTTACTTCCGCGCTCGAATTTAGGAATACTTGATATGATTTCACTATATGTTAGTGTTGATACTATCAGGTAATACTTGGATTTGTAAGAAATGTTCAAGCTAGTATGGCTTAAGTCAAGGGGGAAAGTTCCCGAAAACGAACTGGCGGCGCGATGATCATCAAGTTTAGATGTAGCGACTTAAAGTGTAAGTAACTGCAGTGATTTTTTAATATAAAAATGCTTAACTAAACTAACGGTGACTAGCTTTAGCATGGTTGTTTTATCTAAACGAGGTCTTTGCAAAAGCAGATTGTCATCTTGCCTTATTAATAACGCCAAGGTGGTTATTCCACCTAATGTCATGGCTCGCACTTCCCATCCCATCCGTCCGGTTAAAGTGCCTCCTAATGGGTAACCTTTTAACATTAGATGCTGAGCACGCTGATATAAACTGCGTATTAAAGGTGCTATCTGTTGACTATCAGAATTAACTAAATCTGACTCAGTTAACCCTGCTTGTGTTAATTCATCTTGTGGAATATAAATGCGATCTTGCTCGGTATAGTCTTGAACGATGTCCTGATAAAAGTTTATCAATTGTAATGCACTGCATACGGCATCTGATTGTTCTAGTTGCTCATCTGATGGAACACCATTTAAATGGAGGAGCAAACGTCCAACCGGAGTAGCAGAGCGATTACAGTAATCCAGTACTTCTTCAAAATTGGCATAGCGGTTTTTAACCACATCTTGTTTGAATGCCGATAATAGATCGTTAAATAAAGAAATCGGTAAGTCATGTTTTCTAATGACGTCTGCTAAGGCGATAAAAATTGGGTTTTTCCCCGAATAACCTTGGTTTTTGATTTCTGATAAGGCCTTGCTGTATGCGTCTAATTGTTCAAGTCTAGTTTCTTGTGGTAGATCGCCCTCATCTGCAAAATCATCTGCAGTACGAGCAAAAGCATATATAACGCTGATCGGAAGCCGTAATTTTTGGGGCAATAATACTGAGGCTACAGGAAAATTTTCGTAATGACTTTGCGCCATGTTCTGACAAAATTTATATGCATTCTCTAGCTTAGTATTCTTCATCTTTTTCGCTTTCTTTTAACTTGCGTGTTTGTGTATGAATGGATGAAACCGGCGTTATCTCTTCTTTAGTACGTATTCCCATATCGAGAAAACGTTTGCCGCTCGGCAGAACTTGCCGCTCTAATGACCCTACGGTTTTATTAAAGTTATCAACACTACTATTCAAGCTAGCGCCCAATTTACTTAGATGGCCAGTAAATACACTGAGACGTTTATATAGTGTTTCGCCCAACTCACGAATTTCAATTGCATTTTCAGCTAGGGACTGTTGTTTCCATCCATAAGATACCGCTCTGAGTAGGGCAATAAAATTGGTTGGACTGGCTAATATAATATTATTTTTAATAGTATCTTCTAACAATGAAGGATCAATTTCTAATGCTGCAGATAAGAAGTGTTCGCCCGGAATGAATAAAATGACAAACTCGGGTGATTGTGAAAATTCTACCCAATAATTCTTGGCGGCCAATTCTTTTGCACGTTGACGAATGATCTGGGCGTGTCGTTTGAGTTCTTTTTTGCGTACATCTTCATCAGTTGCTTGAATAGCTGATAGATAAGCATCTAAAGGTGTTTTTGCATCAACAATAATTTCACGGTTTTCAGGTAACCGAACAATCATATCCGGACGAATGCTACCCGTTTCAGTGACCGTATGCGTTTGTTCAAAAAAATCACAATGTGCCACCATGCCACTTAATTCAGCAAGTCGACGCAAGGTCATCTCACCCCATTGTCCACGTACTTCAGGGCGACGTAAGGCTTGTACCAGATTTTGTGTTTCAGATTGCAAAGCTTGTTGGCCTAATGCCATCTGTGAAATGGTACTGCTTAAATTGCCGTAGGATTCTTTACGTTCTTTTTCAATGTCATGAATTTGTTTAGCTGTTTGTAACAAGGCATCGTTGATAGGTTTTACCAGCTGTTCAATCGCTTGTTCTTTGCTGTGTAATTCTGCTTTGGCTTCACTTTGGTAACGTTTAAGATTTTCCTCTGCTAATTTGAGGAAATGTTCATTATTTCTAGTTAATGCTTCATTAGATAATTGATTAAACGTATTGGCAATCTGGACATGGGTCTGATCTAAAATGGCGTCGAACTGTTCATTAGCCTGCTTTTCTAATGTGAGTTTCATACTTAGTTCGGCGTTTTCAGTGACTAAGTGTTTTATTTTACGATCACGTAAAATGTACACGGTCACGGCACCAACAATACCACTCACACTCAATAATATGGCTAGGCCATTTTCCTGCTGAGCAAAGTGTTGGATTAAATTTAAATCTACAGCCATTGCAAAATGTCACGGGGATGATTGATGCTACTATCTGCTTGCCAATGAGCGGGATTATCGTTGTTAGCTATATAACCATAAAGAGCGGCAATAGTTTGCATATTGGCATTTTTACCCGCCTCAATATCACGTGCAGCATCACCAATATAAAGGCACTGTTCAGGCTTATGTTGAATGACGTCGCAAGCATGAAACATAGGAGCAGGGTGGGGTTTACTGAACGGCGTTGTATCAGAACTCACGATACAAGCTGCGCGATGCGTTAGGTTTAATTGTTCTAATAGCGGATCGGTTAAAAACCCTGGTTTGTTAGTGACTATGCCCCATGGAATATTCGCTTTTTCTAATGTGGTGAGCACTTCTTCCATGCCATCAAACAGGGCGGTTTCACGAGTAATATTATCTTGATACAGTTTTATGAAGCGTTGTTGAAGCGAAGGGTAATTTTTATGGTCTGGTGAAATACCAAATCCTAAAAATATTAGACCGAGACTACCGTTACTGGCAACTGGACGAATAGCATTATAAGCCAGTGCATCTAATCCTTCTTGCTCCAATAATGTATTGAGTGCATAAGCAAGATCCGGAGCCGTATCGACTAAAGTGCCATCAAGATCGAATAAGACCGCTGAAAAAGGCAGTAATACAGTAGGTTTAATCATTAGTCGCCTAATTTACGACAATGCATCAAATAATTGACCTTCACATCGTCACCGAGGGAATATTTTTTTGTCAGAGGGTTATAACTCAGCCCTGTAATATGACTTACTTCTAATCCCGCTTGTCGGCACCAACTGGCCATCTCGGATGGTCGAATAAAACGTTTATAATCATGAGTGCCTTTAGGGAGCATTTTCAACAAGTATTCTGCACCGACTACGGCAAATAGGTAAGCTTTTGGATGACGATTCAACGTTGAAAAAAACACATCACCACCGGGTTTAACTAATTGAGCAGAGGCCCGAATAACCGATACCGGATCGGGAACATGTTCTAACATTTCCATGCAGGTGACAATATCAAATTCATTAGGTGATTGCAGTGCTTTTTGTTCGGCGGTGATTTGTTGATAATCAATGCTTAATCCCGCCTCAAGTGCGTGCAGTCGAGCGACATTAAGTGGCATTTCACCCATATCGATACCGGTCACCGTGGCATCATTTTTGGCGAGTGCTTCAGATAAAATACCGCCACCGCAACCGACATCGATAACCTGTTTATTGTTAAGGCTACATTTAGTCTTTATATAATCTAAGCGTAAAGGGTTAATTTCATGCAAGGGTTTTGATTCACCCTCGGTATCCCACCAACCATTTGCTAAAGCTTCGAATTTAGCCACTTCATTTGGATCAACATTTGTATGCGTTGCTGTCATTTATCTGCTTGCCTAATTTTGTTTGCCCAATCGTGCGTATTTTGGATTATTTTCGTTTTATTTAAGGTGGTGAGTTGGCGATCTTTTAATAATTGCATGCCATCAACCCAAACATCACTTACTTTATCACGCCCTGTGGCGTAAACAAGTTGAGAGACTACGTCATAACAAGGCTGTGATTCTAAGCTACTAAAGTCAACGGCGATTATGTCCGCTGCTTTGCCAACTTCAAGTGAACCCGTAATGGCATCGAGCCCCAATGCTTTAGCCGCATTGATGGTCGCCATTTCTAAAGCCGTATGAGCTGGAATTGCACTGGCATCTTGGGCAACTGCTTTGGCAAGTAGAGCCGCTTGACGCATTTCGGCAAACATATCCAGATCATTATTCGAAGCCGCGCCATCAGTACCAATTGTAAGATTAATACCTTGTTGTGATAATTCACCAATAGGGCAAAAGCCACTCGCTAGTTTGAGGTTTGATTCTGGACAGTGAGCAATATGAACGCCAGATTCGACGCACCAGCTTATTTCTTGCTCATTCAGCTGGGTCATATGAACAGCGGTTAAGCGTGGTGACAATAAGCCTAAAACTTTCAATCGTTCTAAGGGGCGAACGCCATACTGTGCAACACTTTGCGCGACCTCACCAGCTGTTTCGTGAATATGCATATGAATAGGTAAATCCAATTCTTCTGCATTCATCATGATAGATTCTAGGCTACTGTCAGATACTGTGTAAGGCGCATGAGGTGCGTAGGCTGTCGATATGCGTGGATGATGACGATAATGATCGTGTAGTTGCTGACCTTTGTAGAGATATTCTTCAACCGTATTAGCCCATGCGGAGGGGAACTCAATAACGATCATCCCTAATGTTGCGCGAATGCCGCTTTGGTCAACCACACGTGCGGTTGCATCAGGGAAGAAATACATATCATTAAAACAAGTGGTACCACCGCGAATCATCTCAGCAATAGCGAGTTCAGATCCTGCTTCAACAAAGGCATCGCTGACCCAAAGCTTTTCGGCAGGCCATATATGGTCATTTAACCACGTCATCAGCGGTAAATCATCAGCCAAACCACGTAATAAGGACATTGCCGAATGGGTATGATTGTTAATCAAGCCCGGCATGATGCAATGGTCATCCATTTGATGAGTCGTGGTGGCAGTATATTTCTGCTTTGCCAGTTGCTGGGGAATTAGCGCTACAATACGGCCATCATTAATGACCACCGCATGGTGTTCTAAAACTTGCTGTGAACTATCGACAGGCACAAGCCAGCGAGCATTTATAATAAGATCAACATTTTTCATAAGCAAGATTATACCGTCATAGACAGGAGAAGACATTGGATAAAAACAAGACATCGATTCAGCCTATTAATTGGCAAGATGATGCTCTCTTTTTGTTGGATCAACGGCGATTACCTGCAGAGCTGATCTGGTTGGAATATGACCATCCCAATGACGTGGCAATTGCGATTAAAGACATGGTTGTTCGTGGCGCGCCAGCGATTGGTATTACAGCGGCTTTTGGTGTGGTACTTGCCGCTCGTCAGGCATGGAACGTGGCAGGGGTGAATTGGAAACAAGCCATGACAGCGCCATTAGCAAGATTAGCTGAATCTCGGCCAACTGCCGTTAACCTGCATTGGGCAATACATCGGATGACCGCTTTATATGAAACCTTGCCGGATAATGAGTCTGCCGAGCAGGTATTATTAAAAGAAGCTCAAGCTATTCACGCAGAAGATATTGCCGCCAACCATGTGATGGGGAAGTTAGGTGCTGATCTGATTGATCCTAAAAGTACCGTTTTAACGCACTGTAATGCTGGCGCCTTAGCAACAGGTGGTTTTGGTACGGCGTTGGGCGTGATTCGTCAGGGTTATGCTGATGGTAAAATAGTGCAGGTTTATGCCGATGAAACACGACCATGGTTACAAGGTTCGCGATTAACTGCTTGGGAATTGCAACAAGACAATATTCCCGTTACCTTACAAGCCGAAGGTGCCGTAGCGGCATTAATGGCAACAGGCAAACTTGATTGGGTGATTGTTGGTGCGGATCGCATTACCGCTAATGGTGATGTCGCCAATAAGATTGGCACCTATATGCTGGCCATCTTAGCCAAATATCATGGAGTGAGAATGATGGTCGTGGCACCGACATCAACGATTGATTGGCAGTTAAATAGTGGTGATGAAATCCCTATCGAACAACGACCGGAATACGAAGTGACAATGATTAATGGCCAACAAATTGCCCCCGAGGGAGTGCCAGCATTAAATCCAGCATTTGATGTAACCCCAGCTAGCTTGATTGCTGTCATTGTCACGGAAGCAGGTGTTATCCTGTCACCATCTACAGAAAAAATGTTAAAAATAAAGGAGTAAAGCATGACAAAAACAGCACTCGTAACAGGCAGTAACCGCGGCATTGGCCTAGAGTTATGTACGCAATTAAAACAACGCGGTTTTGATGTGATTGCTACCTGCCGTAAAACAACACCAGCACTAAAAGCTTTGGGCGTAGAAGTCATCGAAAATGTTGAAGTAAGCGACCTTAAAAGTCTCAATGCTTTGGCTTTAAAATTAGCTGGCAGACACATTGATTGGTTGATTAATAATGCTGGCATTGCTGATGGCATTGCGATGGATGATCTTGATGATGATGCCGTTGCAAGTTGCAAACGCATGTTTGAAGTGAATAGCCTTGGCCCATTATTAACCACTCAAGCCTTAGTCAAAAACTTAGGCAAGGGCAGTAAAGTCGGCATTATTACCAGTCGTATGGGCTCAGTTGCTGATAATGATTCTGGTGGTAGCTATGGTTATCGTATGTCTAAGGCTGCGGTTAATGCTGCTGGTAAATCACTGTCAATTGACTTAAAACCGCGCGGTATTGCGGTGGCGATTTTGCACCCAGGTTATGTACGCACCGATATGACCTCACATAATGGCTTAATCGATACCGATGAATCTGCATCAGGTTTATTGGCTCGAATGGATGAGTTGAACCTCGATAATACCGGCTCGTTCTGGCATACCAATGGTGATTTATTACCTTGGTAAATTATCCAAGCTTGACCGAAAGTCAACAAAAGGACTTGCCAGCATTAATTCAGCCGGCAAGTCTGATTGTTGCCAAGTTTGAAGATAGCACGCATCAACTTTGGCATTGTCAAACTGTCGATGGGCCAATGGTACTTAAACTGTGCAATCACCAAACGATTAAAACATCGACGTTTTGGCTGGGCATGAATCATTTATTTGAGATTGATTTCCCTGCCTCATTAGCTCATATCGACAAGACGCATCACTTTCTTACTGAGGAGGGTGAGCTTCAAATCCCAGAGCATATCGCCTCTCAAGCGTCAGTCTTTGTATTGGCCAGATATCTTGACGGAGAGGATGTTGATTTTGACCATGTATCTGATGACATGGTCATTCAATTGGCGAAACATTTAGCCAAGCTTCATCACATTAAGTATTCAAACTGGGGTGCATTTCACCACGCTGAGTTTTCAGGTATACAGTGGTCGGCAAGGTTGCAACACACCATCAGTACACTGGTGGAACTGCATTCCATTATTATTCCTGACCAGGTGCTCGAACAGGCATTACAGCAAGCAACTGATTTAAATATTGATACCTTTGTACCGATCATGCTCGATTTACGCTGGGATCAAATGCTACATCAACAAGGTCAACTATCAGCAATCGTCGATATGGATGCCTTTGTTGTTGGGCCGAGAGAATTAGAACTAGTTTTGCTTGAGTATCAATTGAACGAACATCAGGCAGGCATTTTTATTCAATATTATCAAGCCAGTGCGGAATGGCCTGACCTAACTGAGCAACGATTCTGTTATCGTTTGTTGTTATTTCTGATGAATAGTTTGGGCGAAACCGATGTGAACAAATGGATGCACGCACCGATTAGATGGTAATTAATTTGGCATTAATAGCTGAGATTATGAAAAAATAAGGGACTAACATACATTAATACTATTCCCCTATAAGCAGTGTAAAATAATGTTCAAGAACAAAAGGATATGATAATGAACTTAACCACTGATATATCAACAAAATACACCAATACTATAAGTACTTTTGAGTTATTGG
>JAGXHJ010000012.1 GCA_024636315.1 Methylophaga sp. | reverse complement strand
CAATGACTCTACGGCAACAAAAAGCCTTTTCTAACATTATTCTCCACTGTTCGCTAACGCTCTCTATTACGAAAATGCAAAAACGCGTTGCCTACTGGCGACTAATCGACCTCGCTTCGCTCTCCATGTCGATCAGCGGTTGTGATTAGTATCGCTGAAAACAGGACGGAGTTACTATAGTGGGTCGTTAGCGGTCACTCTTTCCATTGCTAGCAGTTAGTCTAGCTATAAGCAGGAGTGTAATAACAATCCAGCCGTAAGGATATGGGATATATCCACTGAGAAATGCTAAAAATGTTGCTATCAGCAGTGAAATTAGTAGCGTTGTAAGCCAATCAAATTTGATAACTATCTCCTAATTGAATCATCCGTTTTCATATTAATCATTAAAAAGACTGCTGAATAGAATTTACTATTTCTAATATGACATCTAAACGTTGTTGTGGCTGCCTCATTTCTAGTAAGTCTTGTTTAATTTGTGCGGGCATACCAAATAAGCCATTGACCAAAAAACTAAACTCAGCGGATGACATGTTTTGCCATCTATCGCTTTCCAGCATTTTTTTAGCTTTATCACTGCCTTGGCTCATGTTCAATAAACGCTAGATTCACCTTATTACCCTGACTCCAGTGAAACATGGCTTTGCTGGTTTTTCTAGGCTTGGATGTTGAACATGATTCACCTGCATAACAATCACAAACAGTCTGTCTGCTCCTTTGGAGCCGCAGCCGTGGATGTGTGTTAAGCTAAAAATCAAAAGGGCCAGGCTCTGACCTTTTTGATTTGGGCTCTGCCCCTTAAATCATCTCGCTTTTAACCATTGGAACATCGAATGAAACATATTGGATGGTTGATTTTCGTCTTGTACAGTTCAAACACGCTGCCTGCGGGCGAAGTTGAAATCCCTTTGTTGGCTGAAACTTCTCATCTGCAGACCGCGATCAGTCGCGTCCTTGAATTCGATGAGAATGGCCGGAGCACAATTAGCAACGACCCATGCAACCGGGTTGAGTTGTCCGATATGATGGTGGTGACCGAAGATGCCCAACTGTCTGTTGGGATGGCATTGACCGCCACGAATGGTGCCTACATGCTCGGTGCTTGCAGAGGACCGAAACCGTGGCAAGGCCATCTTACATTGAAACTGACTCCCCAGATTATGGCATCGGGACAGGCCATAGAGTTTGTGCCTGATTCGATCGAATTATCGCGCCCAGATAGTACCCTCGGCATTTTGAGTAAACCCGTTCAGCTCATTGCAGATACGCTAGTGCTGCCGCGCATAAAGAGGGTACAAATTGACCTAGCCGGGCCATTGAACAGCCTTGATGAATTGATCGAACAATTGCTGGGTTCGGGGAGTGCGCAAGGTGGTGAGCCGTCTCTGGTTCAGCGAACCCACATTACCCGCCTCCAAACGGAAGAAACAGGCATCAGGGCCTGGCTGGCTTTCCAGGTTCGCGCACCTGAACCAGTCGATCAAGTACCTGAGACAACTTTGGATGAAAGCGAGATGACTCAATGGCAAACGCTTGAAGATGAGTTAGACGGCTTTCTAACTACCATCATTTCAGCGCTATCCTACTCAACAAATTCCCATGCCTTACGTATTGAATTACTCGGCACCCTGCTTGACGCGCGATACGCCATTGCCGAGGCGCTGACGGTTGATGATCCTGCGTCTGATCCGGTTCGGGAGCTTTTCCTGTCGACATGGGATCGGTTGCGGCCACTCATGATCGAACTTGAAGGTCTGGAAACACCAGGTTTGGAAGTTGATTACCGGCTTGCCGCTTTTATAGCAGGTGGTGACGCGCTACGGGCACTTGACACACTCGGGCCTGAATATGGCTTGGAAATCCATCGTGACGGGCTGCGCAGGCTTGCCCGCTTGTTGCTGGCCGAAAAGGTGCCTCCGAGTTTTACCCCGTTGCCCTTAGAGGTAGATCCGGAGTTTCGCGATTTGTTTGGATTTGATACCAGAAATGAGGCCATATTCACCACCGCAGACTTGACGCAAAAAATCGGTAGTAGTTTTGGCTGGGTAGGATCCTGGCTGTTGCCGCTCGCTTATGCCGACAGCATCCCCCCGGCCGTGGCTTTAAAGGGGTTAGTCCCACAACAAGAGAACCTGAATGACTACCTTGAGCTGGTCGCCAGTTTGCTGGAGGAACAGACCAGTGCATGGTTGGCCAAGAACGATAGCATGCCGGACAGGGTGGTAGAACGAGTCGCCCCCTGGTTCGTGCCACAGCATGGAAAGAATCCTGCTGGCGCCAGCTCGTAGATTCGAGTGGTGAGCCCCAAGTATTACGTTCACCCGGTGGCGCAGTGGGCATGATGCAGATCAACGGTCGAGTCTGGCGCAAGGTCTACGATATTGACCGCCTTGTTGATGAAGTCGACTACAATGTGAACGCCGGCATCGAAATTCTGACCCATTACATGGTTGATTATGCGATCCGGCGTGGCGAGCACGAACAGCCCGGCGGTGATGACAATTTGATAAAAGCAACCTATGCGGCTTATAACGGCGGCCCGTCACACTTGGCAAGATACCGTCGCGAAGACACACCCGCCAGTTTGCAGGCCATCGACAATGAATTCTGGAAGCATTACACGACCATCAAGACCGATCAATGGCCGGATATCTCAAGCTGCTACTCGGTCGGTAATTAACGATCAGATAGCCTCGATAGTGTTCAAAAAAACGGTCAGGCAGATACGCTTTCGGGGGGAAGGTCACTACTATTTAATGATTCATTAATAAAAATGATCGCGGCATTTTTATCGGAGTTTTTGGGATCAGGTTGAGGCACGTGGATTTCTCCTCCGGGATAGCATTTGGCAGGAACGAGCCTCGTTAAATATTCTTAATCCGTAGGTGCATATCCTGTCTTCACTGACAGCTACCTGCCAGTTGTGATTATTATCGCTGAAAACAGGGCGGAGTTACTATAATGGGTCGGTAGCCGACGCATCTTTAATCTTCTAATATAAACTTACCTTAAGACGACAATGCCTTGATATGAGCAATAACAGCACTTGCATTACCCTCAATGTTATAGCCGCCCTCCAAAACCGACACGATTTTTCCACACGCATGACGATCTGCAACCATTCTCACGATCTCAGTTAAGTCAATAAACCCTTGATCGGTAATATTATGGCAACCTAATAAATCATCTTGTCGGCTATCAAAACCAGCTGAAATCAAAACGAGTTCAGGTGCAAATGCATCAGCCGCTGACAGCAATTTTTCTTTAAAAGCAGTAATAATATCTTCATTTGTAGCGCCACAGCCTAGATGGACATTTATATTAAATCCTTTACCTTTTCCCTCCCCAGTTCTCTCTGGTAAGCCAGTACCTGGATAAGCGAACATATCATGTGTAGAAAAATATAAAACAGTAGGATCTGAATAAAATGCCCACTCAGTTCCGTTACCGTGGTGATAATCCCAGTCAATAATAAGTATTTTAGCTAGCCGATAACGCTCTTGAGCATATCGAGCTCCTATTGCTACATGATTGAAGTAACAAAAGCCTTCTTCTTTGCCTGTGTTTTTTGCATGATGACCTGGCGGACGAGATGCACAAAAAGCATTATTTACCTTCCCCTCACAAACAGAATCTATTGCAGCTAGCACGCCTGCTGTAGCTAATAAGGCATTTTTATGTGTATCAGGCTGATTAGATTTAATCTTATTTATATGTTCAGTTGAATGGATTTTTGTTAGCCAGTCTTCAGCATCGACTTTGGGTTTAATCAAGGGAAGTTGCTTATGAAGATTTTCAGCTAATAAATGATGCTTTATTGCATTATAGCGGGCGGGAGATTCAGGGTGTGCGTCAGATATTATATGCTCTAGGAATCTATCATCTATTACTAATCCGGTATTATTACGCCTATCTTCAGCTTGCAAATTGCTAGCTAAAGCTACAGTTGCTGATGATATAAGAAACTGTCTTCTATTTAGTAGCGTCATACAACATCCTTAGATATTTAGGCTTTGCCAATATAAGGTTAACAAAATCAGTTTATTTAAAGTGCATTTCAACAATTCTAACAACCTCAATCGTAAATATTACGCTACTATCATCATACAACCTACTATAACTGGGACTGTTGATAGCCTGAGCGTTAGCAAGGTACGAGGACGCCGGAGGCAAATTTCTGGCAAGTAAAAATCTTACTCTGTCATTTATAGTAAGAAGCAAAAAAATGAGGAACTGAGGGTTCTTGGCTATCATTATAAGCCTCAAAACTCTCTTCGCTGAGACCACATCGTATAAAGCCATCTATCTCCTCTTTATCAAGAGGTAGGGGAATATCATCTTCTTGTTCTCCCTTGAGACGACTTCTACATGAGACCAGAATATATCCTCGTGGTGCCAGCAGTGAGACCATTGAATCTCGTGCTTGTATTCGGTATTTACCAGGTAAGACCTGGATGGTGTTACATTCATAAACAAGATCAAAACTTTCGGCCCAGTGCGATGGATAATCAAAAAGATCTGCGATAAGATAATTGACCTTGCTGTCGGGATAACGGTTTTTACAAAGCTGTATCGCTTCAGGTGAAATATCAAAAGCTGTCACTTCATATCCTGCTTCACTCAGTGCCTCCGCATCATCTCCAACACCACATCCAATAACAATTGCCCTACATGCAGTATGATTAAAAACACTGTTATTCAACCATTTTAAAAGATAAGGGTTAGGTTCAAGGTCAGCCCAGAAAACAGCCCTGTAATCTCCCTTCGCATCAGTGTAAATACTATCAAACCAACCAGTAGGATTATCTAGGTTCTGGAAAGTCTTGACCATAATTTTGTACGCTACGGGATCAAACTTCTTCATACATTGTTACCTTCTCATCAAGATAGTCTGGCTATGATCTTTTGGACATAATTGGATTTTTACTTAGCCAGGTGACCTGTTTCACGTAAATTAAAGCACTATCATATTTATAAATAAGATCACGATATAGATCAAGTTCATGGGTCACAGAATATTAGTCGAGGCAAACTTGAGATGTTAATCGAAAACAAAAATTCTGATATTGACAGCACGATGGTCTGACCGTGTGTTATTACTGTAATGTTCTGACCTCGACTGGTTTTAACAGCGCTATTTAGCCAAAACCACCACTGAAAATAAGCCAGAAGTTTTGGCTGCATACCTTGAGCTTCGTGATGGTATGGGCTAATCATTAACTAAAAATGATGGCCAAGCGACTTCTGGAATGCCCTTAAATTTTGGTTTAGCAAAATAGAAACCCATCTACACCTTCAGCAATAACTTCGTTTCCTAGACGTGATGTTACATAGATGGATTGCCCCCACTATTGCTTGGCGAGGACCATGATTCGCAACACCGAGAATGATACTCCTATCAATTTTAAGCTTATGTGGTTGAAAATAAGCTACCTACATAACCATCTCCAAAATCATCTATAGCGAGTCTCATTCCATTCGCTCTAATTAAATTTGCTAATTTATTAAACTCATTATGGTTGTCTATCGCTTCTTGCTCAGTGATTTCAATAATGACATTATCTGGGCTCAAACCCAAATGCTGGTCATGCAGGCCGGGCTGATCATTTTGACAGCATCAGGATATTCTAATAAAGACATTGGCAATAAGTTAATCGACATAAAACCATCGAACTTCATTTCACTGAACATTTCAAGCGCTGTCAGTCTTGAGTCAACATCCAGCTGATGTAACTGAGAGGGCGTAAGCTTTTCAAAAACTTCGTAAGGAGAACATCCATCGGCTCCTCGAATAAGTGCCTCGAGAGATGTAATCTGCATTAGATCAAGATCGACGATCGGTTGAAACGCAAAGTTGTGGGGATAGCTTTTATGAACTTGTAATTGCTTAGCTTTAGCAGTCAGATGACATCTAGCTCAGCTTTTCATAAACGTGAAGTTGAACCTTAGCCGCAAACTAGCATTCACATAATAATGAGCACAACGTAAAAAATCCTTTTATTAACGTTGTGCTAATTCGAAATTTAACTCACTTCATACGGTTTACTCCGCTAATCAAAGCTTTAATCGATGCTGTCACTATATTTGGATCGATACCAACGCCATACACTTCCTTAATAGCCTGATCGTTGGCACCTGAAATTTGTATAAATGAACAGGCATTAGCATCAGATCCCATCACACTCGCGTTGATTGCTCGCTCTTCATAATTTCGCACCGTAATTGCAAAACCAACACTTTGAATGGCATGTACGGCGGCATCAATAGGTCCATTACCTTTGCCTTTTAAATTATGTGCCTCTCCATTAATTTCAATATTTAAATCAATGCCTTGAGTATCACCCTCCTCATAAAGATGATGCGTGTTATAGCTTATTGTCGTATCAATGCCTTTATCTAAATACGTACTGGAAAAAAGTTGCCAAATATCAGAAGCCATTATTTCGCCATCATGACTGTCAGTATGATGTTGAACGACGCCTGCAAACTCAACTTGTAAGCGACGTGGCATCACGATACCGTATTCCGACTCCATTAAATAGGCAATACCACCTTTACCAGATTGACTATTAACGCGAATAACAGAGTCGTAGCTTCGGCCCACATCTTTTGGATCAATCGGTAAATATGGCACAGCCCAAATGGTATCGTCGTTTTGTACCGCCAAACCTTTTTTAATAGCATCTTGGTGTGAACCAGAAAACGCAGTAAACACTAAATCACCCACATAAGGATGACGGGGATGAATTGGCAACTGTGTACATTCTTCAACAGTACGCCCTATGGCATCAATATCTGAAAAATCTAATTCCGGTGAGATACCTTGTGTGTATAAATTTAAGGCAAGCGTGACAATGTCTACATTACCAGTGCGTTCGCCATGACCAAACATGCACCCTTCCACACGATCAGCACCTGCCATGATACCTAACTCGGCCGCTGCCACCGCTGTACCTCGATCATTATGTGGGTGAAGACTTAAAATGACGCTATCACGACGGTCAAGATGACGATGCATCCATTCAATTTGATCGGCATAAACATTAGGTGTCGCCACTTCTACCGTTGCCGGTAAATTAAGAATGACTTTGTTATTAGGTGTCGCTTCCCATGTATGTGTCACTGCATTACAAATTTCTAATGCAAATTCTAATTCCGTTGCCGTAAAGGTTTCTGGGCTATATTCTAGCGTCCATAGCGTTTCTGGTTGCTTTGCAGCTAATGCTTTTATTAATTGCACAGAAGATACGGCCATGGCAATAACATCGTCTTTGCTCATGCCAAAAACGGTGTCACGAAACGGTTTTGAAGTAGCATTATAGACATGAATAATCGCTTTCTTAGCACCTTTAAGTGATTCCATAGTACGAATAATTAAATGCTCACGTGCCTGCGTCAATACCTCGATAGTGACATCGTCTGGAATATGGTCATCTTCAATAAGCCTGCGTACAAAATCAAAATCAGTTTTAGATGCCGAAGGAAATGCCACTTCAATTTCTTTAAAGCCTACTTCACATAACATTTTAAACATACGCATTTTACGTTCAGCATTCATCGGTTCAAAAAGCGACTGGTTGCCATCTCGTAGATCGGTACTCATCCACATCGGAGGTGAAGTAATAGTTTTCATTGGCCATTGACGATCCGTTAAGTTTATGACTGGAAATGGCTTATATTTAGTTGAAGGGTTCTGCAACATTTGGTTTTACTCCTGATACACATGGTATTAATTATATGTGGGAAATTGTACGTAGATATTGTTGGCAGGTGCTTGCGTTCTACTATTAAAAAACCATGTTATCAGCAATATTACTGCTTAATAATTAACTTTAATGGCATAATTAGCCTTCATTTGGTTTAAAAGTGGTTTTTTATGGAATTAGATAGTTACGATGTGCAGATTTTGAATATCTTACAAAATGAAGGGCGGATAAGTAATCAAGATTTGGCCGACCGAATTCGATTGTCTGCTTCACCTTGTCTTCGTCGGGTGCGAGCACTTGAAGATTCGGGACTTATCACTGGCTACCGAGCATTTGTAGAAGCCAAAAAGCTAGGCTTGTCGCTAATGGCTCTGCTCCATATCTCTATGGATCAACATACCCCAGAACGCTTCAGTAATTTTGAAGAGCATATTGCTGAAATACCAGAAGTGTTGGAATGCTTGTTAATTACAGGGCAAGATGCCGATTACCAACTTAAAGTGATCGTTAGAGACATGGATGCTTATCAGGAATTATTGCTGAACCGAGTGACACGAATCACCGGCGTGACAGGAGTTCGCTCTAGCTTTGTATTGCGTAAGGTAATTGATAAAACAGCGTTGCCAATATCAGTATAAATGACCATTCGATTGCTACACATTTAAACCGTCGATGAGTTCAAAAACCGATATTTTTACTGTTCTACAACTACTTTATTAGTTAATCGGCAAAAGTTCGCTACCCTACTCGTCATACTTAATCGTCATCACATCCGGATAGATAAACTGATAGTCTAGTTGCTTAATTACTTTGTCATTACTGACGATTTTATAAGTGCCACTGTCTGATTCGTTACTATATTCTAGATTAACTATATTAAGTAAGTCACTGGCATAGCTATAAAATTCACGTTTAGTTGGATGGGATGTTGCACAGCCATTAAACGCATCCCCCCAAGCGGCTTGTTTAATAATGCTAGTAATAATGCCAATACAATCGTCACGATGAATAAGATTCACCGGGGCATCTGGCTGTTGCACAACCCTACCATTTTTAAAGAAATTGCCAGGATGACGAGAATACCCAATCAAACCACTTAGTCGTAAAATTGTTGTTTTAAAATGAGTATTTGTCATAAACATCTGCTCTATTTGATACAGCAGACTGTCGGCAGATTCCATTCCTTCATCTTCACTAACCACACCATTTACAGCATGGTATACCGAAGATGAACTAATAAAAAGCACATTTTTTATAGTAGACGTTTCTATTTGTTTAATGAGCTTGGCAAAGCCATCTTTGTTTTTCGAAGTGATATTGATAATTAATATCTCGGTCGCTAAAAAAGCTTGAATTTCATTGGATAAATCATCAATATCAATAAGATAAGCTGTAGACGTTGCTATATCAGCTAAAACGTTTAACTTATCAGCTGAACGTGTAGACAGATGAATGGTATGACCCAGTTTGATTAACTCGTTTGCTAATGGTAGCCCTAACCAACCACTACCTAAAATGCTGATGTTCATCGTATTATCATTTCCAACGTTTGTATGATTGCATTTATAACTTAAATGTAAATTATGCTGGTTCTAAGTGGTGCTAACCTAGCTAATAATTGGTCTCGACCACCGCCTGATGTAGCGGTTGACCATTAATATCGTTAACATGGATTTCAACTGGAGTGGCTTGGGCTAATTGATTAAAAAAACTGATACAAAGAACACCGCTATTTTGAAATTGAGCAATCTAGTCCGTTTGTTACTTATTAAAGTTGAAATAATCTTTAATATCGTCATTGATGTCCCGCTCCGAAAATTCACCAATACTTGGAAGTCAAAGTGATTCCATAATAAAATGTTTACTGTAGACAACGCGAACTAAAATAAATTTTACTCGTCATGAATAGACTATCGATAGTGATAATATATATTGAGACCTTTGCACGAACCACTTTTATTAGTGCCAGATTAGCTGAAAGCTAATTTTTTGAATAAATTTAGAAAAAAGTGACGTCACACGTTCATTTTTCTCCAATTTACGGGTTATTTACCCGCTATCTCCCTTT
>JAGXHJ010000011.1 GCA_024636315.1 Methylophaga sp. | reverse complement strand
TGGCAAATACTACAGAGTCTGCGTAGTAAGTAGTTAAATTTTAGTAGGTGACAATCCAACTCTGATTCTGAGTCGTGTTAGTCATTATTCATTCGAAGTAGGAGTTTATTATGAAAACAAGTAAATTAATCATCGTAATGTCTATCGCCGCTACAACCCTGTTGAGTGGCTGCGCAAATTCCCCCAATCATCAGCCAGTATCATCCTCCCGTTCATCGTCGTCGAATGCCTATTCAACTGAGCGCTATGGGGTTGTTGATGATATCCAATTCATCCCCGGTAGCAAAGGTGGCATTGCCGGTAGTGGTGTCGGCGCGGGCACTATCATTGGAGGCGTTGTTGGCGGTGTCCTTGGCCACCAAGTAGGCGGCGGTACCGGCCAGGATATTGCAACTGTAGCCGGCGTAGTGGGTGGTGCCGTAGTGGGTCATGAACTGGAGAAGAGTAGTCAACAGCAAAATGATTCCTATAACATTCGTGTGCGACTCAATAACGGTGACGATCTAATGATAAATGTGGAGAATATTAACGATCTACGCATCGGTGACCGAGTCCGTATCGATAACGGTCAGATTAGTCGCTATTAACAGGGAACCTTAGTGATCGGTACAAACCATGACCAGATCGGGTAAACACGAGTCGATACATCGCCATGAATCAACCACCCACCACTTCCGAGACTGAAACTCCGCTCCCCGTAGAACAAGGGGCGGAAGTTGTGAAAAACTTTATCGTACATATGCCTGTAGATGCGCGTGGACTAGCACTAGGACTGTTGGCGAGCATCGCTTTTGTATTTGCACTTGACTGGATGCAAACACTGTTGGTTCGAAACCTCCAAGTAGTAAAATAAGAACAGATTTATATTTGTTGAGCTTCATTCTTCAACCCATCCTTACCATGCTTTTTTGTAGTCTCAAACGTAATGATGTTGCCGCTCGTGTATTTGTTTACTTATGCATTAAAGTCGGTCTCTTCCAATATATTTATATTTACCCAATCTGTATGCAATCCTATCCTTAATCATCACTGATTGCTTTTAATTATCATCCTACTATCCTTTCCTGCCAGTAGTTAACAACGATGATAATTATCATCAAAACGTACAATGTCGTCTTCACCTAAATAACTGCCTGATTGTACTTCGATTATTTCCAGTGGTACTCGCCCTGGATTATGGAGACGATGTTTTTTGCCCACAGGAATAAAGGTCGATTCATTTTCATATAATAGTCTTACTTTATCTTCACAGGTGACTTCGGCAGTACCTGTCACCACAATCCAGTGCTCTGCTCGATGGTGATGCATTTGCAATGACAATGAGGCACCGGGTTTAACCGTAATGCGTTTTACTTGAAAACGCTCACCATGGTCAATCGAGTCATAGTGACCCCAAGGGCGATAACAGAGGCGATGTATTTCGGCTTCTGGTCGTTTTGCTTTATTTAAACGATTCACAATTTTTTTAACATTCTGGGCGCTGTCTTTACTGGCGACCATCACTGCATCAGCCGTTTCGACGACCACAATATGGTCTAAGCCCAGTACAGAAACTAAGCGATGTTCGCTATGAATATAGGAGTTTTGTACGTCATCAATCATGACGTCACCTTGCAGGACATTGCTGTCACCATCTTGCTCAGCACATTCCCATAATGATGACCATGAACCAACATCATTCCAACCCGCAGCCAAAGGAACAACCGCTACTTTATCAGTATGTTCCATAACCGCATAGTCAATGGAATCAGCTGGGCAAGTTTCAAAGGCATCACTATCTAAACGAATAAAATCTAAATCGCTGGCACCTTTTGCCAGTGCATCACGACAACTATTGAGAATATCAGGAGAGTATTGCTCTAATTCAGCTATTAAGGTCGAAGCCTTAAAAATGAACATGCCGCTATTCCAATAATAGTTACCTGAAGCGACATAGTTAATAGCCGTGGCTAAATCAGGCTTTTCCACAAAGGCTTTAACTTTACTGACCGTATTTTTTTCATCTGCTTGAATATAGCCATAACCGGTATTTGGCGAAGTTGGCACAATACCAAAGGTCACCAACAAACCCTTTTCAGCCTCAATTTTGGCAAGACCAATGGCCTGATGAAAGGCCGCAACATCATTAATAACATGATCAGCAGCAAGCACCAATAAAACAGGATCGTTACCCGATGCCATCGCTTGTAAGGCCGCAATGGCCAGTGCGGGAGCCGTATTTTTACCGAAAGGTTCTAAGATGATAGTCGGCTCTGTGACAGTTAACTGTTGTAACTGCTCGGCCACCATAAACCGATGATCATTGTTACAAACAATAATCGGCGACTGTAGATCGTCTAAGCCAGTCAGGCGTTCTAAGGTTTCTTGAAACATAGTATTGTTACCAAACAAAGCTAAAAATTGTTTAGGCTTATGTTTACGAGATAATGGCCATAAGCGAGTACCGCTACCGCCTGACATGATGACTGGAATCATGGTTCTTCCTTTTTATTGAACAAGTTTTAATTGTTTATCGGTGCATTAGTACTAAATTAATCACTACCAAACAAATCACGCGTATAGACCTTACTTTCTACATCTTTGATTTCTTCAACCAATCGATTCGCCACAATAACGTCACTCATCGCTTTAAAGGCACCAAGATCGTTAATTACTTTTGAATTATAGAACTCCGACTCATTAAGCACAGGTTCGTAAACAACTACTTCAATCCCTTTGGCTTTAATACGTTTCATGATGCCTTGGATGGATGAGGCTCTAAAATTATCTGAGCCAGCTTTCATAATCAAGCGATAGATACCTACTACTGTTGGTTTAAGTTTAACGATGGATGCAGCGATATGATCTTTACGGGTAGTATTTGCATCGACTATGGCGCTAATGATGCTATTTGGGACATTTTGATAATTAGCACGTAATTGCTTGGTATCTTTTGGTAGACAATAACCACCATACCCAAATGATGGGTTATTGTAATGATCACCTATTCGAGGGTCTAAACATACGCCTTTAATGATCTGTTTACTATCTAAACCATGTACTTCTGCATAGGTATCAAGTTCATTAAAATAAGCTACGCGCATGGCTAGATAGGTATTAGAAAATAACTTTACAGCTTCTGCTTCAGTAGAGTCAGTAAATAAAACTTCGATATTAGTTTTAATCGCACCTTCTACTAATAAGTCGGCAAACTGCTTCGCACGTTCTGTCTTTTCACCGATGATAATGCGTGATGGATAAAGGTTATCATGCAGCGCTTTACCTTCTCGTAAGAACTCAGGTGAGAATATGATATTTTCACAATCAAGCGTTTGTTTAATTTTAGCAGTGTAACCGACTGGGACAGTCGATTTTATAATCATCACAGCTTGCGGGTTAATCGCCATTACATCTTTAATAACGGACTCTACAGAACTGGTATTAAAATAATTATTTTCTGAATCATAATCTGTCGGCGTGGCGATCACCACAAAATCAGCACCCTCATAGGCTTCTTTTTTATCCAAAGTAGCCTTGAGATTCAATGTTTTATTTTGTAAATAATCTTCGATTTCTACATCGGAAATTGGTGATTGCTTTCTGTTTATCAGCGATACTTTTTCAGCGAGAACATCTAACGCTACTACTTCGTTATGCTGAGCTAATAATACGGCGTTTGAAAGTCCAACATAACCCGTCCCTGCGATAGCAATTTTCATTTTATAGTTCCCAATATAGAGTTATTTAATTAAATCAACGTTGCTGATAACTACCATCTTGAACGTGCTGACACCAGTCTTGATTATCCAAATACCATTGCACGGTTTTGCGTATGCCACTATCGAATGTCTCTTGTGGTGTCCAGTTCAATTCTTTGGCAATTTTGCTGGCATCAATGGCGTAACGTACATCATGGCCTGGACGGTCTTTAACAAAGCTAATCAGGTCTTTATAACTTTTTGGTGATTGTTGTCGGGCTGAAGCCCGACCTACTTTATCCGTATTATCTTGTAGGTCGGGCTTCAGCCCGACAAGTTCATCGAGGATCTCACAAATAGTGTTCACCACATCAATGTTTTGTTTTTCGTTATGACCACCGATATTGTAGGTTTCTGCTATTTTCCCTGTCGTTGCCACAAGCACCAACGCTCTTGCATGGTCTTCCACATATAGCCAATCTCTGATTTGATTACCTTTGCCATAAACGGGTAAAGGTTTACCTGCTAGTGCATTGAGAATAACCAGTGGAATAAGCTTTTCAGGAAAATGAAACGGTCCATAGTTGTTTGAACAATTAGTGACGAGGGTGGGCAGGTTAAACGTTCTATTCCATGCTCTAACGAGGTGGTCAGAACTCGCTTTTGAAGCTGAATACGGTGAGCTGGGGGCGTATGGCGTGGTTTCGGTAAATAAGTCATCAGTACCTTCTAAGTCACCATATACTTCATCGGTAGAGATATGGTGGAAACGAAAACCCGCTTTCTTTTCTGCTTCCAGACTAGTCCAGTATGTTCTGGCTTGCTCCAATAAGTTATAAGTACCGACAATATTGGTTTGGATAAACTCACCTGGGCCATCAATCGAGCGGTCAACATGCGATTCTGCTGCTAGGTGCATGATGATGTCAGGTTGATGCTGCGTTAATACCCGCTGGATTGCTTTAGCATCACAGATATCGACGTGTTCAAAACGATAGCGTGAATTATCGCTGACTGAAGTCAGTGATTCTAAGTTACCAGCATAGGTCAGTTTATCGACGTTAATGACCTGATGGTCGGTATCGTTGATTAAGTGCCTGATTACGGCAGAGCCGATAAAACCGGCACCGCCAGTGACTAAGATGGTGGTCATTAATGCTGTTCCTGTTGAGCGAGTTGATTTAAGCACGCGTGCAGTGCGTCTTTCCAATAAGGAATTGTAATAGCATACTGTTGTTTGATTTTGGCTTTATTGAGTAAGCTGTAATGAGGACGTGTTGCCGGTGTCGGGTAGTCTTTAGTTTCAATAGGGCTAACATTACAATCAATATTGGACAGTTCAAAGATAGTTTTAGCAAAGTCATACCAGCTACATACGCCTTCATTGCTGTAGTGATAAATTTCGGTGGCCACTTTTTGTTGATTGAACGTTTCAGTATTCACTATTGCCATAATCGCTTCAGCTAGGTCATGGGCATAGGTCGGTGTGCCGACCTGGTCAAAGATGACATTAAGACTGTCGCGTTCTTGCCCTAGTCTGAGCATGGTTTTGACGAAGTTATTGCCATACGCTGAATACACCCAACTGGTTCGGATAATAAGGCCATTGTTGGCTAATATTGTTAATAAAGCTTGTTCACCTTTGAGCTTACTTTGACCATAGACACTTTGCGGTTCGACATCATCATTTTCTATATAAGGGCGATATTGCTGACCATTAAATACATAATCGGTAGAGATATGAATCAATTTAGTGTTTTGGTATTTCGCTATTTCAGCGAGTTGTTTGACGGCCAAGTGGTTAATTTGGTTTGCAAGTGTAGGTTCTGATTCGGCTTTATCAACGGCAGTATAGGCCGCGCAGTTGATGATTAAATCAACGTGATGGTGTTGAAAATAATCATGGATTGCTTGTTCACTGCTTAAGTCTAAATCAGTACGCGCAACAAAGGTGAACTCAACGTCAGGGTAGTTGTTGGCAATGGCTTTAAGTGATTGCCCTAGCTGACCACTACTGCCAGTCACTAAGATATGTTTAATCTTAGGCATAGTAGTTTATGTCGTAATCAAAACAGTCTGAAAGCTCTGCAAGTAATGGCTGTTTGGTGTCTTTCTCTGACAGTAATAGGCTTTGAGAATCTAACTGCCAATTGATGTTCAGAGCCTTGTCATCAAACGCTAGGCCACGGTCACATTCAGGTGAAGAGTAGTTATCGACTTTATAAGCAAAGGTGGCGGTATCGGTAAGCACTACAAAACCATGGGCAAAACCTCTGGGGATGAACATTTGTTTTTTGTTATCACCTGATAATTCTACTGCCACGTGCTGACCAAAGGTTGGACTACCCTTTCGAATATCAACCGCCACATCAAGCACGCTACCTTCAATGACTCGCACCAATTTACTTTGGGCATGAGGTGCTAATTGAAAGTGTAAACCACGTAAGACCCCTTTCAATGATTTAGATTCGTTGTCTTGGACAAAATTAATCTTATAACCAACGGCTGCTTCAAACTTATCTTGGCGAAAGGTTTCGACGAAATAACCACGATGGTCACCATGAACTTTAGGTTCAATGACAAATACGTCAGATATCGATTGAGGAATAAATTGCATTATTAACAGCCTTCTTCAGCACGTTTCAACAAATACTGACCATATTGATTTTTAGCTAAAGGCTGAGCTAATGCAATCAGTTGTTGCTTTGAAATATAACCTTGTTCAAAGGCAATTTCTTCTAAACAGGCGACTTTTAAACCTTGACGTTTTTCAATGGTTTCAATAAATTGCGCCGCTTCCAATAAACTTTCATGGGTGCCGGTATCGAGCCATGCATAACCACGGCCCATCAGTTCAACTTTAAGACGTTGCTCTGCAAGATACGCTTGATTGACTGAGGTGATTTCTAGTTCACCACGCGCAGAAGGTGCAATCGCTTTGGCTTTTTGAATCACATCATTAGGATAGAAATAAAGCCCTGTTACGGCATAATTACTTTTTGGGATGGCGGGCTTTTCTTCGATGCTGATAACATTACCTGCATCATCAAATTCAGCAACACCATAGCGTTCCGGATCGGCCACACGATAACCAAATACAGTCGCATTATTGTCATTTTTGGCATTGCAAACGGCAGTAGAAAGTAGACCCGTTAAATCATGGCCATGATAGATATTGTCACCTAAAACTAGGCACACATCATCATCGCCAATAAACTCTTCACCTAATAAAAATGCTTGGGCTAAACCATCAGGTGAAGGTTGAATAACATATTCAAATGACATGCCTAATTCAGCACCATCACCCAATAAACGCTGGAAGCTTGATTGATCTTCTGGCGTAGTAATGATGAGAACATCTTTAATGCCCGCTAACATTAATACTGACAGCGGATAATAAACCATCGGTTTATCGTAGATAGGAACGAGCTGTTTTGATACGCCTCGTGTTATAGGATACAAGCGAGAACCGCTGCCTCCGGCTAAAACTATTCCTTTCACTTAAATATAATCCTCAATTAATATAAATGCTTATTCTCAATAACGTTATCATTAGTAAAGAATGTTTATGAATAGATCACAACTCGGCTAAAAGACTGTTCGCCTTGGCTAAAGTTTGTGAATCACGTTGTTCTTCAGCCAGCTTTTTAGCACTATTCAAATATTTTTCAGCCTCAACTTTATCACCTTGTTTTTGGTACAAAGCACCTAGATGATAATTAAATACGGCAACATTAGGTGATAAGGAAACTACACGTTCCAATACTGTTTGCGCTTTTTCTAGGTTCCCTAACTGCACGTTAACCCAAGCATAAGTATCAAGATAATATGGTTCAGTTGCGTTATTAAACCGACTAGATAATGTGAGTGCTTTCTGTAAATTATCTTCTGATAAAAACTGATCACTTAACAAGCTGGCAAGATTATTAATAGCAGGTTCGATACTGGCATCTTTATCCAAAATTGCTTCATATAAAGATTTAGCTTTATCAAACTCACCATTACGCTCATACGCAGAGGCTAATTGTAGTGACAAGAAGTTACTGTCTGGATTTTTATCTAATCCGCGCTGATAACTATTAATCGCTTTATCCGCCATATTTTGAGCATAATAAACAGAGCCCATAGCACTATAACCAGCTTGCCATTTTGGCTCTAATTTCAAGCCTTTTTCTAATACATCAATTGATTTATCCCATACTTTATCTTGTGCATACACACTAGATAACACAGCATAACCAGATAACTGATTTGGATTTTTAGCTATATAAGTAGCTAAATAAACTAACAATTTTTCTTTTTGTTCCAACTGCATATAACTATAAGCTAAACCTTGCAAAGCTCGCGTCATATCTGGGCGAATATCTAAGGCAAGCCTGTATTCTTCTATAGCTGCATCATAATATCCCTGCCCTTGTGAAATACGACCAGTGAAATAATGAGCAAGTGCGGATTCTTTATTATTAGCTTTTAAATTATCAACAAGAGTTTCGGTACCTAACCAATCTTTTTTCAAGATCCGAACCTGGGCTAATGCCTGCAAAATTGCTTCATTATTTGGATCTTGTTTAAGTGATTTAACTAAGACCTCTTCAGTACGATTTAAATCATTCGTCTTCATCAAACTATCGGCAACGGATAATGCCGCAACTGTATTACCAGGATTAACCGTCAATGCTCGACGGAAGCTATCATCAGCCAACTCAACAGAGCCACTATTCATATAGGCTTGTGCAAGCAGTACTAACGCTTGATCTGATTCAGGATTGTTACGTAATACCACACGTAAATTGGTTACAGCAGTATCAATGTCTTTATTCATAATCTCGATACGTGCTTTTAACAATAGCGCAGACTCATCTTCAGGTGCTGCAGCTAACACCCTCTTCAATATCTCTGACGCGGCTTTTACATCACCTTTTTGAAAGTTAATTCCAGCTAAGACAACTTGAGCCTTTCGTCCACTATTGCCTTCAGGATCTAAATTAGCCAATTCTTTTAAATCAGAAATAGCTAAGTCAACTTGCTCACTAGCCAATAACAACTGAATTTTCGATAATCGAAGATCATAATTCGTTTTATCTTGTGCGATGTACTTGTCCAACAATGTGATTGCTTGTTGTGGTTCTTTAGTTTTAACGAAGGATACTAAGAATAATTTTGCTTGAATATCATTAGGATGGCTTGCAATAAAATCAGATAACACCTGTTTTGCATCAGCATACCGATCCTGCGTATTGAATAATTTTGCTAATGAGATCGGCACCCAATTAGCATCAGGCTGTGATATTAATAAACCTTTATATACTTGCTCCATGTCAGCATATTTTTTTTGCCCTTCCAAAATAGACAACTTAATCATTGTCAGGGGCAATTCATTTGGTTTCGCTTGCAATGCCGTTTCTAATACGGCCAATGCTTGATCAGGATTGCCTTGTTTATTCAATACCAAGGTTTTGACCGAAATGGCTTCAATATTGTTTGCATCAATTGCTAAGGCTTGTTCAATATCACTTAATGCATTACCAAAGTTCTCTTGCTTCATATTAATAGACGCACGCAACACATACGCCATAACATTTTTATTATCAGCCTCTAGTACCTTATTCGCCTTTTCCAATGCGACATCAAAGTTACCAGCTAATAGGTGGATCTGGCCCAATTTAACAATCGCTTCATAATGATTTGGTGAAAGTTGCTCAACGCGCGATAAATTGGCAAACATGCCTTTCCAGTTTTGAGTTTTTTCATCAATCAAGGCTAATTGATAATATGCTTCTGCTGTTTTAGGTTCGATTTGAATGGCATTACGGAATTCTAACCGCGCCTTTTCGATATTTCCTTCAGCCATTAAGGCTTTGCCACTGGCAACAAACTTTTCAGCACTTCCTTGTGATGAACCACATGCAGTCAAAATACCGAGTATTAAGCCTGTAATTAAAGTACGTTTTAATAAGATCATCTTCTATTCCCTAATCTAAAATATAGTTTTTTAATTCTGGCTCTGCTGTGGCCATAAAATCAATCAATCGTGCATCTGCATCAGCAAGCGATTCATACTCAGCAACATTTGTCACTACTCGCACTAAAGCACCATCAGTTCTATTTTTAAAAATAGAATCAATAAATAAGTACCATTTATTAATATATTCATTAGCAACTATACGACCATGCCCCTGAAACCAGTAATATACTAACTGTCGTTGGTTGCCCTTTTTGATCAACACCCTATTAATCGGATGGTCGGCTACGGTTAATCGTTGTAAATCAGCTATTTCCCATCCACCACCAGGAATACACACACGTGGAGAATGTGGCGAGACACCTTTACGCTGTGACTGATAATAGGCAACATAAAAATTAACAGCCTGTTTCTGTTTATTCACATAGTTTGCTAAAAGATAATCCGTCATCCCAAGTTTTTCAACAACTTGCGGATCAAGTTTATCGTTTATTCCCTGCCAATCAGCTAACTGTATAGGAAAGTTAACAAAGGACACATGGCCAGGATAAACTTCAACCCGTTTGTCTAAAAATTGAGCCGAAACATAGGCCGTAGCAAGAATCATAATAGTAATTATTAGCGGTAAGCTTGTAGTAGGTTTACTATTGATATTTGTCTTTAAGCTTAGATCAGGCACTGACACAACGCCAAATACCGAAGCCAGTGAAGCATCTTTATTAGTGATTTTCTCCATCAACCAAATCAGCAATACCAATATGACAGTACAGGCCATAAATATGATCCAGCCTTCAAAGTCATGTAGAAAACCTTCTGCCATAGATATTCCCCAGTTATCGACCATAACTCCGATAGCGCCAATACGGAAACTGTTCATTAATATAGTGATAGGAATTGTAGCGAGAAAAACAATCGATCTTTTCCAGAATGCTGCTTGATAAAAATAAGCGACAATAAAACCAAGACTCATTAAAGGAAACAAATAACGTAAACCACTACACGCTTCAACAACTTGTAATTGAAATACACCGAGATCAATTACGTTACCTTCAAGATATACAGGGATATTAAACCAACGGATAAAACTCACACCCAACGATGAAGAGATCAACTGTAATTTTGCTGTCAGTACCACCTCGATCACATACGGTAAGGGAATAGCGAATAACAATAACAGTATTGGCGTAATCGTATATTTAGTGGCTCGTCCAATGGTTATCATTGAAAGGCCAATTAATAATAAAACAAAGGAATATTGGATCAATAAAAATAAAGCGCTTATTTCACCAACAATAAAAATACTAATTGCAGCTAAAACAACTATTAAACCAGACCATAATGGTGGACCGATAGACGCTTTAATCAGTCCAGATTTTTCCCATAGTATATATAAAGTAACTAAGGGAATTAGAAAACCATGACTATATTCTTCTTGTTTTCCCCAGCGAAATACCGCTTCTGCTAGGCCATTCCAATAAGCAAGTATCGCGAGGATCAGTGCTACAAAGAATAATCCGCTCTGTTTCATCGTTAACAAAATCGTGTCCTTTTACAATAGTTAAGTTTTCGGTTAATCATCTATAAAAGTAAATCGCGTAATTACATTATTCAATTTTAAAATACGCTTAATCCTCTTAGGAACATGACATAAATTAAGTCGATATCCATCTTCATTTAAATACCGTTGACATAGTAGCAGTGTACCAATAAAAGCACTATCAATATAGGTTAGTTCAGAACAGTCCATGCTAACGTCAGATTTCATAAAAACAAGCTCAGATAATGCCTGTTTAACGGGATCAAGTGCAGCATGATGGACACTGCCACTCAGACGAATCAAGATACGGCTATTTTCAGGTTTAATCGGGCTAATATTAGCGGGGACACTAAAGGCTTCACTTCGCTTTAACCATCGGTCGTATATTGCCAAAGGTAAAACCTTAAAAAGTATTAGCTTTAAAAAGGCCAATCCATCAAAAAAGTATCGCTTCCACAAAGTAGGCTCTTGTCTAATTCGCCACAGCCATTCCAAACCAAACCGCTGCCAAATAATCGGTGCCCGGTCCACAGAGCCGGCAACAAAATTAATCACTGCGCCCAAGTGGCTTATTACTGACACATTCAATTGATGCCGATTTTTTTGGATCCATGCCTGACCTTTTTGGGCGCCTAAAGCAACCACTAAAAAATCAGGTTGTGCCAGATTTAACTTATTGATTATATCTGGTGAACTCATCACATCAACGGAAACAAAACCAGGATCATAAAAACCACAACTCACCATCGCGGAACTAGTTTCATTTAATTTTTGATGAGCCAGTTCAGCAACACCTGCCTGACCACCAAAGAAAAACACCTTTATTTTACACTTACGATCTTGTTGCTTTGATAGTTGTTCAAACAAAGTTGAACCAGCAACACGCTCAGTGAAGGGGAGCCCTAAAAGTTTTGCGACCCAAATTAACGGCATACCATCAGCAACACTTAGCTCACTATCCACAACAGATTGAAAAAACGCGGGATCACTTTGAGCTGCAATGGCAAAATTAAGGTTTGGGGTTGAGAGAAAACATAATTCTTTTAGAGAAATCGCAGCATTCACCCTATTAACTGCATCATCAATGCTTACGCAATCAAATGGTAACCCGAGTACACACCAAACATTACGATCAACAATAGGATGATTTGATAATGTCACTTTCACCGCAGTCATTTTAATGTACTGTTGTTAGCAATAACATCACTAAACATATCATGTAAGCGATTAGTATTACCCGATAATGAAAAATCATTTTTGACTTTAGCAATCGCGTGTTGAACCATAGCATTTCTTAAGTCTTCATTACTAACCATCAATAAAATTGCATCTGCCAACGATTGACTATCTCCTGGAGAAATCAATAACCCCGTCTCTTTATCAATGACAAGTTCTGGAATGCCTGACAGTTTTGAAGATATAACAGGGACACCTGACAACATAGCTTCCATCAAGACGACAGGGATGCCATCCATATCACCACTTTTATCCATTTTACAGGGTAAAACAAAGACATCTAATGAAGTTATAAATTCAGCCACTTGAGCATTGGGCATGGCACCAAGAAAAACAACATCATCACTGTTTAGTTTGCTCTCACGAAGCTGGACAATTAAATCATCTTCCAAGGGACCTGAGCCAGCTATATATAATGTAACATTATGATGTTGTTTTTTTAATTTGCTAATGGCATCAATTAAAGTATCAATACCTTTTTTTTCTACTAGCCGTCCGACTACACCAATCTTAATTTTAGCTCCCGAAATAAAACCTTTTCTTGGTTCAAATTGCTCGTCATCAACGCCACAGCGAACTATCCGTATATTGTCGGTATTAATACCAATATTTTGCAAATAGCGTTTGTTAAACTCAGAAATCGTAGCAAAAAACTGAGATCGCTCTACTTTCTCTTTTAACAACCATCCTCGCTCGAATAGATCATTGGCATGAGCTGTAACGCTGTAGGTTATGCCTGATAATGAGGCCGCATACATGGAGATATCAGTTGGCACATGAGCAAAATGGACATGTAAATGTTGACAACCTTTTTGTATCAAATCTTTAGCTAAACTGCCCGCGTAGAAAAACCTAAAAGCCAAACCGAGAGCATTTCTTGAAAATATCCCAACAGTAGCCATATCGGATATTAATATACGCACACTGTTCAAATATCGTAATGGATGTGTAAACAATAAATAAAAGTGAGCAAGAATAACGGCCAGTTTCGATCGTTCATATAGATGAATAACCTGTTTTTTTAGGTCATTTAATTCAGGTTCACTGGCAATAGACGATGGCCTGTGAACTGAAAAAGGAACAATGTCAGCTCCTAAGTCTTTTAACTTATTGATCTCTTTATAAACAAAGGTTGCTGATAAAGCGGGGATTTCTGGTGCTAAATAAGCAATTTTCATAGTGGATGTGTCAAATCGTTCCACACAGACTCCTGTTGTGCATTTAATGCATCCGTAGCAACAGCCTTTCCTTTTAGCAAACATTGCATTTGATATGACTTAATAAACTTAACTAGCGCGGCATCATCAAAGCGTGGTTTACGCTGAAACATGCTTTTTAAATACCCCCATAACATAGCTATACCACCGACAATATAGGGAGGATGAATCATGCGAAATACTGAAGATGCAATCATATAAATCAACCCAGTACCCATGAAATACTGGCCAAAACCATGTCTCATGCGCCCTGTAAAAATACCTTGCTGACTTGAACCCATTGGTCGCAGATGAATGAAGTTAAGATCTGGTTCATCCCAGCTCACTGCAATCCAACCAAGTTGGCGACATTTATGACAATCAATACCATCCCACATCACCTGCCGAACAAATCCCCCAATATCTTCAAAGCATGTACGACGATAAAACTTCGTCATGCCAACAGACATTTCGTCACCACATTTTTCGCTTATCAAATTACCTGATTTTTTGTCCCTGAAATAGGCTTTACCACTACACGTTCCAATACGAGGATTGTCATTCATCCGTTGGATCAGTATTTCAAAATATCTAGGCGGTAAATCTAAATCAAGATCAAACTTACACACAAAATCAAATTGGCTGACATCCACTTGATCGTATCCATAATAAAAAGCTTCAATTACACCCGGACCAACACTTCTATGGCCCCTGTTTTCACGCGTTACAATATTAATAAAGGGATACATTGCAGCATACTCTGCCAATATATGTGGGGTAGCATCTGTCGAGCCATCATCGACAATGACCCACATATCAGGCGGTACCGTCTGTGAAACAACACTATCTAATGTGAGTTTCATGTATTCAGCTTCATTACGGCATGGAGTGACTAATAGATAAGACATAAAACGGTTTTTCCTTATTTATACTCAATCAATGAGCTTTGACGACCTTGCAAATTATTTTTCACGAATCTGAGTACTCCAACAAATTGAGGAAATTTACCACACACATTAGACACTGCATAAATAACACTATTTTTTACCGACATTTTTTGCAAAATATTTTTAATTGAAAGCCTAGCAATTTGCAATGGAAAACAGGCAATTAAAAGCAGAAACAATGGTTCAAATAAAGATAATAATATTACTGCGCAAGGAAGCGCTCCACCCCACAGTAAAATACTCATCGTAGGTTTGGAATTATATTTTTCTGTTGACCGTCCATGTAAATAGTAACCTTGCACATAGGCAAAACCAGCACGCTTAGCCCTATTCCACCACTGACTAACGTGTGTCATAGCCGCATCATGCAGAGTCATATCAAGACCTAAACGAAAAACCTTCCAACCTTCATTTCTCAACCTAAAACACATTTCAGGCTCTTCACCCGCAATCAATGCTCCATTATAACCGCCAACTTGTGTAAAAGCAGACATTCGAATTAAAGCATCACCACCACACGACGTGGCTTCACCAACAGGCGTATTCCATTCAATATCACATAATTGATTATAAACTGACTTTTCCGGAAATCGCTCACGACGCCGCCCACATGCCACAGCATAATCATGATTATCAAGCAAAAACTTGTATGCACCATCAATCCAATCTGATTGAACCTCACAATCACCATCTATAAACTGAATGAATTCAATTTCAGGATAGTTTTCAATTAAATATTTTGCACCTTCATTTCGGGCACGTGCAGCGGTAAAAGGTCTGTTCAAATCGAGAGAAACACAATTAACACCTCGGTTTATTGCTTCTTGCACACTATTATCTGTTGAGCCCGAATCGACATAAACAATATGCTGAATATGAGATTTCAGAGACTCGATACAGTTTATTAATCGTAGACCTTCATTACGACCAATAATAACAGCGCCTATTACTGCCTTTTTTATACTCTGCATTATAAAAAACTAACGCTGCGTATTTTACGAAACATTAGATAGCTACTTGCAACGAATAAAAATAAAGGAATAAGCATGGCTAGTGTACCGTTCATATTGAAATAAACGAGTACAGACTTTATTGGTAAAACCATTTCATGGGTAATAAATAGTGGAAAGGCTAAGATACCAATAACGGCAAAAAACTGAATAAACAAGCGCATGACTCGATTGAAATGGTCATAATTAAAGAGCAATTTATCAACAACTGACAACATAACCAAAATAACGCCAGCATATAATACCCAGCGCCATATATGATTGTAATGGCTAGGCCAAACTAACCAATTTTGTTGATCTCCAGCATGAACGGAAATAACAAACCCCATTAATATAGCAATTAATCCAATCAACTTATAAACATCTAGAGATTGCTTATTATCAATTAAATGTCTTATATGCATTCCGATTGAAATACCGATCATCGTTCCTGTAAGCATTAAAAAATATGAATATTTTGCTGTGAATAATAGTTTAATAAATTCAACGACACCTTCAGCTGGATACACACCTAAATAACGTATACCAAAAGTATGAATAGAGTAAAACAACAGCGCTAGCAACAAGCTCCAAATCGCAGGATATTTTGAAAATGAAAGAACCTTAAACCAAAAAGATAAGGTTAATGAAATTAATAAATAATAAGTTAATACTGAATAAAAAGAGTTGGTAAAATCAGTAAATGTGACTTCAGATGACACTATTAAAGCTGTTACGAAATGTACCACCGCTAAAGCTAAAATCCCCCATGACAATAATACGACTGTTTTATGCAATAACCGTTTTAAGCGTAGCGAGTCTGATTGATAAATTGAAAATAAGGAATAACCTGCTCCGACACCATAAATTAACGCAAAGCCTGGTGTTCCTATTGAAAGAATTGGTGCAAAGTAAGGTGCTAAATTGCTAATACTCTCAGGTAATCGCTCCAAAATACCATCTGACCAATGAGCTAAAATCACACATAACACTAAAAACCCACGGATAATATTAATTGTAATGCCAGCCTTCACTTCAGGTGAACGAATCTTATGTTTATAATTTTTGACTCGTTCATCAGTGGTTAATTGGTTTGCAATCTCTCTTATCGTTAACCCCTGTAGCATGCCTTTTGATAGCGCTGAGGGAACATCACCCAACTGCTCCATTTCAATAACGGCACTAATTGCACTTAATGAATCGCCGCCAAGCTGGTAATAGTTCGAATCTACGTCAATATTTTTTATATTCAAAACCTGTTGCCAAATGCCTTGAACATAGAATTCATCATCTGATAACTCTTCGTTTACGTCTGACTTATCTTCTCCCACTTTAGGGGCAATCTTCTTGGTATTTTCAGACTTATAAAGCTTTGCCAGCTCTTTACGTTGCACCTTGCCCGTTGATGTCACAGGAAACTCATCAAGCACAATTACTTTAACGACATTTTTATTATGCAGCCCATATTTAGATAAAATATCAATTGCCGCGTTGAACACATCCGCCGAAGCCCTCTCAACAGTACTTTTCAAAGCAATTAATACACCATTACCCGTCAGGCTATCGTCATAACTAGAAATGGCAATACCTTCTTTTATCTTAAGATATTCGCGTAAATCTCGTTCCAAAGCATCGGGAGACAATTTAATACCGCTACAATTAATCAAGTCATCTGCACGACCTAGATAATAAAGGTAGCCATCTTCTAACGCTCCAAGATCATTGGTTTCGAACCATCCGGAGTCATCTACATTACTAGTAAATTCACCCATTTTGAGCAATGAGCTAGCGACATGATCGCCTCGAATGCAAATTCGGCCAGATGCTGAAATTTTGAGTTGAGTGCTACCAACAGCAATTCCTACTGACTCTAATAACTCACCCTCGACTTGGTCTATTCTAAGAAATGTAGTTCTAGATGCCTCGGTTAAACCATAATGTTGAACAATAATTGCTTTAGGAAAAAGAGTTTTTAACTCTTCTTTTTCCTGCCTACTCATATATTGGCTACCTATTTCTATCCATTTTAAATCTAATGCTTCGGTAGAAAATAACGATTTATTCTTTAGTAATACTCGCCACAAAGTTGGGACTGCAGATATAGCATTAATTTCGCCAGCTTTGAGCATATCTCGTATTTCTAGGGGATTAAATCCAGCTTCAGGTAAATAAGCTGCACCACCAACATTTGCAATTGCTCGAAACCTACCTAACCCAAATGAAAAATGAGCCGGCACACCAACATATTCTCGAATGGATGAATCGAGTTCCATAATGTCATTTAAACGTCGACTCACATCGGATAAAGCTTTGTGTGTCAGCAGCACTCCTTTAGGCTCACCTTCAGTGCCAGACGTAAATGAAATTTGTGCAACAGCATCAGTGTTTTCAAAGTCATATGCCGAATCAAACCAACCAAAGTCTTCTTCTGGTTCTATAACAGTTGTAACCTTAGTTAGCGTGATTCTCGCTTCATCATCAGAACTACGTAATAAAACAACGGTCGAATTTGCTTTATATGCATCAAAAACAGCTTTAACATAAGACAAAGAATTTTTTGCAACAATACCTATTACTTTGCTTTCTTCCATCTATCTCTGCCCCCGAGTAGAACCAATAACTTTTGCAGGAATACCCGCCACAATAGATCCAGCAGACACATTCTTTACAACAACAGAATTCGCGCCAATTAACGCATCTCTTTCAATTAAAATTGACCCTATTATTTTGGCACCAGCTCCTACATCAACATGACCTTCTAATACAGGTGGTTTATCACCGCCTCTTTTTACACCGATGGTTACCTGTTGGTGAATTAAACAATTCACACCAATCACTGAATCTGGATGAACAACAATACCATTAGGGTGCGGAATAAGTAACCCTCCACCTAACTTACTAGTGAGTGGTATATCTGCGCCAGTTATAACAGACCAAAAACGATGTTGAAGCACAGCTAATTTAGTTATAAAAAGAGCTACATTTTGTTTGCATCTTTGATAACCTCTAATAGCCCTTAATAATCGTCGACTTTTATCCAAAAACTGCCTCGGCTTTTCTCGAGACCAATCTGGTTCAGAAGTTGAAATCATTGTTTATTCCAATATGCTTTCGACCAATTAAGCTCTTGTTCACTAGTTACCATTTTATAATTTTCACAATTCAATTCAACAGCCATCATTGCACCTAGTACAGCTAAGTCCTTATCAAATAATGCTGTTAATTTCGCATAGTGTGCTTGGTCAATTTCAGGCCGCTTAGCCATTGTAAGTGCTTTTTTGACTCTATTTCGTAAGCTTTTAGGTATTAACGTACGTCTTAAAATGGTCATCAACTTAGAGTCAAAGAGAGTACGACCTTTAAATGTACGGAACCTTTCACTCGATACATTCTGTTCCAATACCTCATCATGCCAAACGACTGGTTCAGCGTGACCAATAAACTTAGCTACGCGTTCTAATTCTTTCTGTGGGTTAACTCTAAGTGACTCAGTAAAAACTGGTAACACATTTTGGTATCCATATCGCTCAAAATACGGTGTCAATTGTTTAACATAGCAACTATAAGCAGTTAACTCCTCATATTGATCAATTGCTTGATTGATATCGCACTTAAACACGTTTTGTGTCCATTGGTGGGTGTAATGTGAAATCAGGCGATCAATTGGATGCCGCATCACATATATCAATTTTGGATTTTCAAGCCGCTTACTCATCCTTTCCAGAGTGTCTGGATGATTTGGTAGCTTGGCATAGTGAGTACTCGACTCCCCACATAAATCATCGGGTTTAGCATCATTAAATAACGCATCATACCAGTCGTCACCTAAAGCATACTGAGCATCATCACTAAAATAATTCGGCTCTTTGGGTGTAGACATAAAAATACCAGATTGTTTTGCTAACTGTTCATGCAATGTACTGGTAGCACTTTTCATTGCCCCTATTATAATAAAGTCAGGTTTACTCATAAGTTATCTTACTGCTCATTAATTGTATAATTCAGGTTTGTACTGAGTGACATAGCCTAGTTCAGGAAAAAGGCTAACCAATCCTTTTTTCACTGATCTATTTTTAGCTTTAATAACTTAATCTCATCAAATAGTTTCTGTGGCTGAACTTGAAAAATTTTTGCTATTTCAACAAATCTCCAACGCCAATCTAAACGTTGTAATGACTGTTTATAATTGTACTCCGCTTGTTTAGGACTCCAGTTTGCAAGCGCCTCCTTTATAACTGTAAGGCCCTCCTCACGTTTTATCGTACCAAGCTCCAATGTTGCACCATCCCACAATAGCTCCTTGTTACTTGGATCTGCTGGAGCAATTCCAGCTACTATACCACCGCAAGCTAAGGTATCAGCCCATCTTCCAGTCAAATACGAACGAATTGGGTGTGTGTAACCTGTTGGGTTTGCGGTATTAGAGAATGCTAACACCAGTTTTGACTGCTGATAAATAGCCATTAATGCTTTTTGATTTTGTATTTGTTCATCAAATAGCTCTGGTCGCCCTTGAAACTTGATATTGTTTTCTGAGCAACTTTTTTCAGTTAATCCATCGTCATCCCACTCAATAGGTTGTCTTCCAACACGTCGCAAATCCCACTTTCTATCGCCATTATATCCGCCTAGCCCGAGCGCATCTGTCCCCCATGGCAGCCATGAAACGGATGTCTTTGTCATTCTCTCCCATTGTGGAATATCTTCTTTTGAAGTTATAAAAAAATGATCAAAATACTTCGAAGCCTTAATAGTCCGAGGGATCCTATCTATCCAGAATGAATCAATAACCCAAGCGGCTATAAAATCAAATCGCTTTCTAATATTTGGGATCTGGAAAATAACGGGCAATTCTTTCGGAGAAGGACAAATAAATAATAATTTTTCTCCATTTATATTCCGCCGCCTATTCAAAAGTAAAGCTGATAATTTTTGAAGTATGTCTGGCGTTTTATACTCAAGCACAATTAACTCAGCATCTAATAAGCGAACAGCTAGCTTCACCATATGAAGAATAGGTGACCAGCCAACTCCCTTATCACAATAAACAATAACCACTTAATCTCCTTGATTAATCTTGCGTCTCACATCACCACAATATTGAAGCAATATTTACTTAAACATCATAAGGATTTTTTAATATTTGTAAAACGTCACATTATTTGTAAGTATTAGGGTGAATATAACGATGTAATGGATTAAAGAAGTTAATCCAAATATCTTTCCATTGATTTTCCACCACAATCGAAGAATAGTCGGACGAAAATAACTGCCGTATTTTGGATATTCCCCACCCTAACACCCACAAGATATTTGCACACAGCAAGCCAAAACGACCATATGTTTGATAAAAAAAGCGTGTTCTCGACTCATAGTAATATCGCGGTAGTCTTTTACGTTTTTTAGCTTGAGCTTTAACTGGCGAGCTACCCCCTCTCAAATGAACGACATGAGCATCAGGCACATTTAGCACTTTCCAGCCTGCTTGCTGGGCGATATATGCAAAAGCAACATCTTCAAAATACATAAAGTAACCATCATCCATCAAGCCGATATCATCAAACACCGCAGACTTAACTAAAACACAAGCAAAACTAGTCCAATCATAGTATCGCTGTTTATCAGATACAGGGTATGGCACATTGAATTTATTTAATAATTTTGTGATGGGGCCTGAGTTAGCCGAAGAAATTAACTCACTTAATGGCGAGTGGAAGCGAAAACAACTTTCTTGCGGTTGCCCATCAGGCCATTCTAACCTCGGCCCTACTAAACCAATAGTTTGATCTTGTTTCGCAGCGTTAAGTAATTTTAAAATTGAGCCTTGACGCACTAAAGTGTCGCTATTTAATAACAAGTAATACTTAGCACTAAGATGTTTAACACCCGTATTATTACCACCAGAAAAGCCTGTATTTTCAGATGACGCCACCAGCTCAACTTTATCGTCTGCATTGTTTTCAGAAATCCAGGTCTGAATAGCTTCAACTGAATCATCCATCGAAGCATTATCAACTACCACCGCCTTAGCATTGAGGTGCTCTAATTCAGGTAACAGCGATGCCAAGCAGTCTTCGACTAACTTCGGCGTTTTATAATTAACAACAACAATTGCTAACTCAATCACCTTATCTCTCACCAAAGAAATATTTGACACGCATTTCTTTTAATATAGGCTCTAATTTAGGGTCATAAGCACCTACTCTATCTTTTATAATGCTTGCCCATGGTAATTGAGCTGTTTGCTCCTCCAGCCTTTTAACTAAGTCATCTACTCTACCAATTTCACGGGCCGGCACACCCGCAGCTATACTGCCAGGAGGTACATCTTTCGAAACTACAGAACCAGCAGCAACAATTGCATTGGGTCCAATTGTAACCCCAGGTAGAATAATGGCTCCATGTCCAATAAAGACGTTATCTTTAATATCAACCTTACCCACCCGATCTAGCTTTTTGTTATATGCTTTATTTAAGACTGCAATAGAACCATCATGACCGAGTATTGTGCATGCCGATAACATGACATTGTTACCAAGCCTAGTATATTCTGGATTTGTAATATTCGTATAAGGCCAAAAGGCACAGTCATCGCCAATAGAATAAAAATTTCCCCATTTTTTTTGAAAAGAGGCGTACTCAGTTCCAGATGGTTTACATATTTTAAGATAAAGACTTGTAAACCTTCCCGTTTTAAACGCAATAGCTCGAATTAATTTTTTTATCATTAAGCTAGCTCTCCAATAACACTCAAATTCACAACTCTATTTTCTCCATTGCAAGCTTTAAACTATCTAAACATATTTCAAAATCAAGTAATGAATACTGCCGAACTTTCTCTATTTCACATTCATAGGCCTGTTCAATTAGTTTTGGCCACGCTTTACCCCTAACGCCCACCCACTTTCCACCAATCTGATGCATCACAATCCGGTATACGTTTGACATATGAGCGGGGGTAAATAGCTCGACTAATTTCAGTGGCTCTTTATTAAATAATGTTCTAAATATTAGTGGACCAAGAGCTGCACCATGAATAGCCACAATACTATCGGCAAGGGATACAATGGCAAGCTGTTCCGTAACACTATAATCTTCCAAATAAAGCTTTTTATACCCTCTTTTTTCTAAAAATTCTTCAATTTGATTTTCATTACTCAAGCGCCTTGTATCACGCCTTGAAATAAATATTTTCTTGGGTTGATTGATATTGGCATTGAGTAATTTATTCGGAAACTCAGTTTGCATTAATGACTCTTTAATCAAAGCAGGTAGAGTACTTCTAAGGCATATCAATGAATCTAACTCACACCGACATATCTGACCTGACACGCTGGCATCTGTTAACAGAAACCTAAACCCCAACTCAGAAAACAAATGCTGCACATGTGCAGGAAGCTTTTGAGGAAAAATAAGTAGTGGTTTCAAAAAGCCGTTAGTCACTAAATACTCACTTGCATATAGTGCGATAGGCAGATGTATCGTTATTGCATGAGCCAAATTAGCTGGTGAGTAATCTCTTAAATCGAGCAGCACATCTTCTTTAACATGCTGTTTCCTTGTAAACCTCAATTTTAATTTTTTAAAAAAGGAGTTAGTGCTGAAACTTGCCACTGCCTGTTGACTGTACTCCAATCTTACATCACCAGCATGTGTAGCTACAGGCGGAAGGTAAATTTCTTCGACAAATGGAGAAAAAGAGTCCGTTAAGTATGTACGTGGAGCATATAGCCAATCTCTTGTAACAGAATAACTGGGTAACGAAATGGTTTTTGGTAGATTATCCATGATAAATCCGGTTTAACTCATTCTCAAATTCAATAACTTTAATATCCCAAGCATGCTCTGCCGCGACGGTATATGCTTTTTTAGATAAAGCAGACCAATCTTGCGAAGTCATATTATGAATAGCTAATATTGCATTTGCCATAGCATTGACATCGTCAATCTCGACCAAATGTCCAGCACCACTTTTTAATAACTCTGGAGCAGCGCCTGCTTTAGTTGCTATAACAGGCGTTCTACAAGCCATTGCTTCAAGAAGCGGCAAACCAAAACCCTCACTACGACTTCCGAACAACCATGCATCACATTGACTATAGATAGTTTTAATATCCTCTTGTTCTGGTTTTAAATAAAATTCTGAGTTATCGGGTAATGGAAGCGATTCAACTGGAGGCCTCATTGCAAAAGCAACCAACCTAATATTAGGAATTGACTCTCGCGCCTTGAGTACACTATTGATTGAAGTGTCACATCCTTTAAAACTCAATTCATCAGCATACATAACGCCAACAGTAATCTGTTTATTTTTCTCTCTTACAGGTGCAGAAAACTGTTGTAAGTCGACACCATTACCAACAACAGCAACATCTTTCTTGTCATACTTTGACTCTAAAATATCCGCTATCCATCGTGAAACAACAATCTGATTAAAAGGAGCTCTTAATGTTGATTCAACCCTCTCCAAAGGTAACCAAGGATGCACTTCATAGTGCTGGATGAAATACACTTTCTTACCTTTCTTCTCGGAAAAAGAGGACATCCATTCAGCTGTATTCCAAAAGGTTGCGATAACAAGATCACCATCAGGTACATCGTCATTTTCTATGGGGCGATGCTCTTTCAAGACCTTAAGTTCATAGTCATGCTTATCAAAAAAAGTAGTATTAAAGTTTGTTTTAAACGAATAGCCCTTCCACTTTATAGCTGACTTAACTTTTTCTTTAAAAGTAGGAACTTTTTTATTCGGTGAAATAACACTGACTTGATGGCCTCTTTCAGATAAGAGTTGAGCATAAATAGAAACTACTCTGGCACCTCCTGTTAAATTTAAAGCCGGCATAAGAAATGTGATTTTCACTCAATAGCCTCGCAAACTACATACGAATAACTTCCATACATGGAAGTTGAAAGGTTGCAGCAAAATAGCTTTTCTTGCATATTTCCTTGATGTCGATATATTGCGTGCTTTCAGAGCCCACCACCCCCACTTGGTAAAAGTGTCAACAATGCGAATAGGTTTACTATCAAAACTTAATCGCTGTGCATTTATCCCTCTGCGTTTACGCGCGCCATCAACCACTACTTGTTTGTCCCTCAATATCTTATCTTTATCGGTATGAGAAATACTCTTTATATGCTGGCGATAATGGAGAAGCAGTTCATTCATATTCTCAAGCTTACCTACTTCTGCGAGCATTAAAAATAAAGATAAATCTTCTGCCCCAGTAAGGTTGACATCAAAACCACCTAGATTTTGAACAGCCTGTTTACGCATCATTGCCGAAGGAAAAATGATTGCACCACCCCCTCCATCAATATGCCAACGATCTATTTCTTCGTGTTCAAGCGGAGACTCCCAAACACATATCGGAAGATCTTGCTCATCAACCATTAAAGATTTGGTGCCAATAGCAACTAAATCTTCATGGTTTTGGAAATAGTCATACTGTTTTCCTAATCGCAGTGGCATTGAAACATCATCGGAATCCATCCAAGCCAGATATTCACTGCTTGCTAGTGAGACCAGATAATTTCTCGTTTTTGAGATTCCTTGGTTAGTTTGAGAGTAAATTTTAATTCTACTATCCAAGCTTTCATATTGTTTAGCGATGGCGAGTGAATTATCAGTCGATCCATCATCAACAATAATGAGCTCGAAGTCAGAAAAAGATTGATTTAAAATGCTTTCGATTGCTTGTGAAATAAAAGATTCCGTATTATAAACAGGCATCAATACTGATATTAAAGGAATCATCACACTCTCCTAAAGAACGAGCAAAATAACAATCGCCAACCACCATCTTGAAATGGATACAAGTGGATCGCTTTAAGGGCATAAATTGCTGCTGTTTGCCACTCATGGCTAGAGTGAGCCCACCAGCCATGGCGCAATATAATCTCAAACTTTGATAATCTACTTTCTCCTGAGCGCCCTACATTTGTCTTCATCTCAAACTTAATATTGCGCTTAGCGCATGCTCGCTTACAAATTTCCGCTGTTTTAGCTAATTGTAATTCATGGCTAGAGGTACTTATTGAATTATCATGAATTCGGTATTCCAGCAATGGCATTTCTAAATTCACTAATTGACCAATTTCGCTCAAATCGATCCATAACGCTAAGTCTTCAGCTGGGTAATTATCAATCGAATAGCCATTGATCTTTTTAAGCGCTTCCAGACGTATCATCGCTGTTGGGTGAATTATTGGCGAGACTCCTTGCAATGCGGATAAAACAATCTCATCATGCCCTTGCTTGATGTCATTATGAATTAAAAACCGGCCTTTGCCATCGATCACTTTAACCTGACTACCTAAACACACGACATCAGGATGAGAATCCATATACTCTTTTTGTATTTTTAACCGTTCCAGTAACGAAATATCATCAGCATCCATACGGGCAATTAAAGGAGCTTGTGCAATTGCAATACCTTCGTTTAATGTTGCAACCAAACCTTTATTTTCTCTACTGATCAAACGAATTCGCTCATCTTGATGAGCGTAGTCTTCTAAAATTTTTAAAGAATTATCAGTGGAACCATCATTAATGATGATAAATTCAAAGTTTGTGAATGTTTGATTTAAAATACTTTCAACTGCAGCTTGAATATATTTTTCAGCATTATATACAGGCATTAGTACTGAAATTTTTATCGAGGAAAAGTCTGACATTATTACGAACCACGCATCGCACAATAGAAAAATCGGTAAACATCGACACTTAATGGTTGTGAAAGCAGTGCCTTCCGTGCATAACGTCTGGCAGTCTTAACCTTTCCTTTACCTAGTGCATTCCATCCCCATCCTAGTAAAACCTGATGACCAATTTGTTCAGGGATACGCATCAACCAATGCTCAAAATCATTCTCCATATATAGACCACGATTAGCCCAAGCTTGATTTAGGCAACTCATACGATTTTCAATTAATAAGCCATTAGAAGTATTTGTAATCGATGTTGGATGTTGTCGATATAATAACAACAGATCAGGCAAATTTATCAGCTGACCTTTCAATGCCATTTTTAAAAACAAATCCACATCTTCACCTAACTCATATTGTGGGTCATAACCACCGACACTTTCAGCAACTGACTTTCTAATCATTGATGCTCCCTGATTAAAAGTATCACCAAAATCATGAAGCAACTTTTTCTCTATATTGTCATGATCTAGAGGCTTCAAAGATTTATGCAACGGAACACCGTACATGCACATCGTTTCAAATTGACCACTCACCCCAACAACTTCAGCATGCTCTTGTAGATAGTCATAACTCAATCGCAATCGATTCGGTGTCGAAATATCATCAGCATCCATCATCGCTACAAATTCACTCGTGGCTAATGCTAATCCTTTGTTCCTTGTCAACGACCGACCCTGGTTAGCTTGGTCAAACAATTTAATTCTATGGTCCTTTTTTTCCCACTGCTTAAGTAAATCGAAAGAATTATCAGTCGATCCATCATTAATAATGATCAGCTCAAAATCTGAAAATGTTTGTTGCAGGATACTTTCGATTGCTTCATCCAAATAAAATGCCGCATTAAAAACAGGCATGACGACTGAAACTAGCGGTTTAACTTCACTCGTCATTGAACACTCTCAGCTCTATAGTCATCATCAATTCTCCGTAATCAATAAAAGATATTATTTCTTAACATTGGCCAGTTTCTTAAATCTATTATTACTTTCAAGCAAATGATCATAAGTACCATTGTCTGAAATTACACCCTGATCCATAACGCAAATGGTTAATATCAGTTTGATTAACATCCTTATTTTTCATCATTTCATTTTGACCTCGTCCATTCGTTTAATATCATAGGTTACAACTACAAGATTTGTATAAGTATTTAAACCTACTGTCCTTATAAACAACAGACCTTTTGATAAGATCGCTTCAGCATTCATAAAGTAAAGAGACTCTTGTCTTTTTACTGTCTTTCCGATCCTATATGTACAAATATTTCATCTAAATATCCATCAAACTGAAACTAAGATTAATTAAATAAATTCTTTAAGTATAGTGTGTGCTTCAATTTCAGAAAGATGTGGTTTCAAAGCTAAAAATTTATTCATTTCCTCCTTAGCCTTATCAGTATCATAGCTTTTGCCTGTTTCTCTCAATGTGTGAGCAACAGGAACACAATCGATTATTCCCATTTTCTGCTTATTTTCAAGAATCAAGGCAGGCCATACATAATCAAGTCCCCACCCCATGGGTGATTCTTCATCTATCGGTAATATTATGTTTTGTGCATCACGTCGAATTGACACAAGCGGTCCAATTTCTACAAAACGCGTTTCTCTCGCTAATAAACTATTATTTTGTAGTGTGATTTTATGAGAAATTATACTTTCTTGGGTTCTAGCCGGCTGAGCCAATGAAAAATTAAATTCTTCTTGTCTAAGAAGGAATTGATCTAAAAATCTTTTCGGCAACCTTATATCATCGTCAATAATGAGAATATAATCATAACAGCCATTCAAGTGCTCATTGATCATTGAATTAATTAACTTTGACCTAGATACAAATTCATCAATATAAGTATGCTTGATACTTTCAGATGACTTAAGTTTATTTTTGGCTTTTAGAACTGTCCATACTTGCTGTACCTCATGAAATTTTGAACCACTTAATTCGGAAGAGATATGCTTATAATGATTTTTTCTATCCCCAAGAACCACACCAACGATTAAAACTTTCTTTCTTTTTTGAACAACCTCTTTTTTATATTGATATATATTGGGTGGTAGAACTAGATAGTCACCTAAAAGCCTCTGGCACTGAACTTTTATATCTCGTAATTTTTTTATCATTCTATATTACTTCAGATCCATTGATTTTACTTGCGATACTAACAAATTGTCTGAAATCATCATTTGAACCAACCAAATAATCATAACTACCCTGAGCTCGAACTTCCCCTTTATCTAGCCAGAGTAATTCATCACAATTTTTAACTGTGGAAATCCTATGTGCGATCATAATAATAGTCTTTTGATGTGACAAGTTATATACCGCTTCCATTACAGCTTGTTCTGTCGGCGTATCTAATGCACTTGTTGCTTCATCTAAAACTAAAACACTTGGGTTATGATATAAAGCACGTGCAATACCAATGCGTTGTCGTTGACCACCACTTAAACGAATACCTCGTTCGCCGACGATGGTTTGATATCCCTCTTCCAGCTCATTAATAATAAAGTCATGCAAGTTGGCCATTTTGGCAGCCATTTCAACGGCGTATTGATCAATATCTTGGCTCGGTATGCCAAAGGCGATATTGTCACTAACGGTTGAGTCTGCTAAAAAAATCACTTGAGGCACATAACCGATGTTATTTTGCCACGCTCTAAGGTTATCGTCCGACAGCGTTTCACCATCGAGAGTCATACTGCCTTGTTGCGGCTGAAGTAACCCTAAAACTAAATCCGCTAGAGTTGATTTACCCGAGCCACTAGTCCCGACAATACCGATACTGGTATTGGCTTTTATAGTTAGCGATAAATCTCTCACCGCTTGCTTAACAGTATTGGGGTAGTGGAAATCTATATTTTTTAATACTAACTCTTTATTAAATTCTAATATTTGTTTTCTAGGTAAGTTATCGTCAGAAACAGTAAAGGGAGACTTATCTGTACCTTTGATATCATTATAAAACAAATCGACTGCGGCGATATCTTGTCTTAAAGTTGCTACACTCTGAAATAAGCCTTGCAAAGCAGGCATTAAACGATAACCTGCTAAGGCATAAAGCGATATCATTGGTAATATAGATTGTGCTTCATTTTTAACGGCCACTAAATACATCGTCATTACGAGAATACCGCCAAAGGCGATGGTTTCTAATGCATATTTTGGTAAGTCAACTGCTGCTCGACTAAAGACTTGGTGTTCAATTATATTTTCTGAGATATTACTAAACAGCTTCAAATAATATCTTTCGCGCCCTAATAATTTAAGCTCTTTGATACCACCAAGAGACTCATTAAGACAGCGATATCTATCGAAGTATAATCTTGACAAAATAATGCCAATCTGACTCAATTTTAATCGTATTGACCAATAGATTAATGCATAAGAAACTCCCAGCACGGCCCCTACAGTTAAGGCAATTATTGGGTCGACCAATAACAGGAAGCTCAATATACACAACACGACAAGCCCTTTTGATACAACGGTAATTGTACTCATGATACCGCCGATCACTACTCTGCTAACTTCTGCTGTTAAGTTTTTTAATAATTCAGCACTATTTCTATTTAGATGGAACAAGTAATTTTCATTGAGATATTTCTGTAATAAACGTAATGCCAAAGTTTGATTTATAGTGACTACAAATTTCATCGAAACCCATGTACTAAAAGCAAGAAATAGATTAGTGATTATTAAGGTCAGAAGAACAAAACCACCCAATAAAACAATTACATGCAGGTTGTTCTCTATTTTAAAAAAAGCTTTGAAGGCCAGTAAGTAGACATTTTTATCTACTATGCTGGGGTCAGAAGCAGCAGAAATAAAAGGGAAGATAGAAGCGATACCAACCACTTGAAGCAAGGCTGTTATGATAATAAGCAATAACAGAAGAAATAGTCTTCTCCTATCTTGAGAAGAAAATTCTAAATATAACTTTTTTAAACTAGCGAACATTGCCATCCTTTACATTTGATATTAAGTTCATTGCCTCTCGATTTTCAGCAATTATTGCTTCCGAGCGACCAAGTAAAATACCGGCCAATAACCACATCCATGGTGCAAGCGTTGCATTTGGTATTTGATCAAGCATAATCAAGCACACGAGTAGTGCGTGAGCTGTTAGCATATTACTTTGTTTTTTATCTTTGACTAACTTTAAGGCTCTGCTGGCTCTAAAAACAGCCATCGCTAACAACCCGAACTCAGCTATAAAACCGAACCAGCCAAATTGACCAAATGTAATAATCCATCGGCCATCAGTAATTGTAATATCTTCACCAGTTTGATTATCATAGACGCGGTTTCGGCCCCATCCACCCCAACCAAAAAAGAACCGCTCTGAACCATGAGCCAGCAAGACAGCCTCATTATCAAAGCGAAATTGAACAGAATCTGCTCGGTCATCATCAACCATTCGAGCAACACTAGTTATTTCATCGTATGGTACCAAGTTTAATATCGACATTGTTGGGTACGCTAATGCTAACAAGGTTACTAAAATAGCCATTCGCATTTGAAATTTATTACTTGTAAATTTAATTAAGTAAAAAGCAAATAGTCCATAAGCTACTGAGGCCATACTTTTACAGAGAATTAGCACTATAAAAAAATAATAACTAACCTTGGCTGATGAATATTTCCATGCTTTGATGCCATTTTTAGATAGTGTTACAGCGGCTAACATTATCGTCATTGCAAAAAAAGCCACCCATAAGCCATGCCCCATAAATACAACAGGGCGGAACCCCCCAGACCTTTTTTGTTGCCCAAAGTTGTGGGGGAAGTAGCCGTATAAGCTACTATGCAATTGCGGGCTCATTCTAATTTCATATAACATTAAAAGAGAATAACCAAGTCCTGCAATGACTAGTACTTTAAACATCAATAACTGAGATTCGTAAGAACGGAAGAACTGTCTTCCCATGAATAAGGGCAAGATAAAAAGTAAATTATTTATCGTTGTCGAAATAGCATCATGGTAGCCTAGGCTAGGCATAATGTGACCGCCAACATTCACAGCATCACCATTAAGCATTACCGTTATTATTGGGGTTATCACAAACAAATATAGTAACCACTTAACCCCGCCACGGTTACTACTCAATGAAATCATTTTACCTTTAACCAACCAAAGACCAAGGAAAGCTGATATAACGGGCATGCTATCTTTCCCTAAAGGGGGAATCAGTGGAAAATCAATCTGTGTTCTCACGGGCAAAAACATAAAACCACCGAGAATCGTCCACAATGTTGCTAATTGGATAGACTTTGTTTTATATAACCAAATAGAAATAATCGGCCAAGACAACAAAACTAAATAGGCAAATATATTACCCTTACTCATTCATACGTCATCTTATAGTTCAATTCCATTTTCCATTAATGATTAAACCTTTATCTCATATATCTTTTTCATTCTAAGTCCCTTTGCCTTCCAGCTGTGAATTTCAATAGCCCGTGCTCTAGCATTATTAGAAAGTAATTTCCTCAGTTCAGCATTATCCGCAAGCATGTCCATTGTACGTGTGTAGTTTTCTTGAAATTCCAACTTATTAGATAACGGTACTTTTATCCCAACAGCATTATCGATCAATTCACTCGGGCCACCATAATCTGGTACAACTGAAGGTAAGCCTGCAGACATCGCTTCAATAATAACATTGCCACCCACTTCTCTTATCGTCGGAAAAACAAATACATCAGAATCAGCCATAATCTGAGCAACTTCAAATTGCTCTTTCCAGCCGAGTATGGTTACGCAATGATTTAACTGGTTTTCATCAATAATTTTTTGGAGGTATTCTCGCTCAGGTCCATCTCCTACGATTTTCAAACTATGCTTTTTTCTTAGTTTCTCACTATTCGCAAAAGCAGTTATCACTACATGCGCACACTTATAAGGAACAAGTCGACCTACAAATAGAAACTGACAAGGCTGATCCACATCAAACTTTTTATTCTTGGCAGGCTGATATAAATCAGTATCAACACCCAACTCGTTAAACCGAATAATTTTGCTTTTGTCTTGGTCAGGTATATCTTTTTCTACATGGCTGAAAGCAGCAAGAATTATACTTGCTCTGTGAAAGGAATTTTTATAAAAAGGTAGATACTTATAAACATTTCGTACATGACTTAAGAGTTCTCTTTCTTTTTTTATCTCTTCTCTAAATTGTTCGGGCCAAGCTAAAGCACCATTCAATGGACCATATATGAAGGGCGTATCCGTCCAAGAAGCTATTGGGCTAGGTATAGTTGGCGATACAGGTGAAATTCTATGAATAAGGTCAAACTCTTTATTTATCAGTCTATGCTTCAATAACTTGTAGGCTTTTTTTTCAAATGCTATATAGGCGGGGTACTTCAAGGCCATATGCGTCATCCACCCACCAATGCCGATACGCCGCAAAAAATTGCTGATCTTATTTAATGGTGCAGCTAAGTATTCAGTATCAATATAGATAACTTCTTTAAAATTATTCTTCTGATTAGATATGCCAGCCTTATTTCTAATATGAGTGACTAATACGACATCTATATGCTGAGATATTGACTTTGCTAACGCGTATGAAAATCCAGGAAGTGAAGGCCATATAGGATTGCATTGTTCAGCCAAGATGATTACTTTCATAATATTTACTACATTAGGCTCGAAAATAAAAGCCAATGTCGAAACATTGGCTTTTGGCGTTAAAACGGAAGTCTATTCTATTTATAACATACTTATACATTAATTCATTAAATATTCGTTAATTTCACTAGCAGTATACGCTTTATTCCAACTGAATTTAGATTGTGTTTTAGATTTCTCAACAAGAGCGCTAACAGCATTGCCCGCGCCCCCTGTATTAAAATAAGAAGTTAAGTCATGGCGACTAGAAAGGTTAACCTTTACGGCCACATTATTCTCTATAATAAGGTTCTCAACCGGCTCATCATTGTATGGGCTAACTGGCGTAGAATCTCTCAAATTTTTGAAAGTATTATTACTGACCGTTACATTTCTAGTTAAACCAGATATATCTACCCCGTGTATATTGGTCACATCTTCATTATCGGTATATAAAAATTGATTACCCGTAATCACACCGCCATCCCAGTCCACAGTTTGAATACCCATGGCAAAAGTTCGACGTAAAGGTTGACTATCGCCAAGATGTATCATTACATTGCTTTTGAAAGTGAAGTTCTTGAACCTATAACCATTGTCAAAGTCTTTATTCCCTCCGGCTGATATTCCTATTTCACCTTCTGCAAATAAATTATTACTAACTATTAAATTTTCTGCAACCACACCATTTTGTTTGGTTTCTGTATTTGCGCTACCAGCTACTTTAATACCAATGCTTGACGATCTTGTAATAAGATTTCCTGTTATGACTGTATCTAGGGGACTAGATATATATATATTATGGTTAAACCAAGTTGCTTGTCCTTTTTCTCGACTATTTAATGTTTCGTAGTTTTGTTGGTACCAGCCATTATGATCAATAAGGTTTTCTTCCAATAACATTGTGGTCTTGGAGGTGAATATCCCTTGGCTGTGACTGGAAGTTGAATATGAGTTTAAGAGTTGATTTCGTCTTACCACAATATTTTTTTGCGAATCAGATCCCGAAAATACAACAGCTCCACCGTAAAAATTAAATACATTATCTTCGAGTGTTATAGCCTGCGAAGGCTGATTCGATCCGACAACACTAACAAAACCGCCAGGAGATTGTACGTTATCCCAGCCAATAAAGTTCACGCCGTTTGGATCACGTTTATTTGCGTAAAACTCAATTCCTGTTATTGCAATAAAGCTTTTTCCACTTTTAAGAATTACTGCCGAATTAGTCCCGGTCTTAACCAAAGGTCTTTTTTCATAGTCACCGCCATACGACGTTATAACTAAAGGTTCTTTACTCGAGCGGCCAGAGTTCAAATACCATGCCCCACTGTCCCATTCCTCACCTTTTTTAAGTAACACCCAGTCCGCATGGTCAGCTCTTTGTTGTTTCAAGGCTGCCGATACTGTTTTGTAAGCAAGTACATTACTTGGTGGGTTATGCGGATTAGTAATTTCTTTTGATGAATAAAATTTAGCGTTACTATCATTACCAGTAGAATTACTAACATATATTAGTCTTGAATCTGCGGCAGGCTCAATGATTGACCAGCCATCTTGATCCTGAGGGAACAGATCAAATTGACTTGCCCACTGAGATTGTCCAACTTGTATTACATTACTATCACCTGTACTCGGGACAGAAGTTTTAACTTGAATTATTTCTGCAGTTCCTGTTGTCGATCCTTGGTTACGAGATGGAACATCTGAATACGATGTCACATTCCCCTCTTTTACCTTGAAAACGCTTCTTGTGCTTGTCGTACTTTTAAATCCTGCTACAGTATTAGAGTCGCTAGAACCTGTACTAATATCACCAAAAGGGACTTCCCCTCCTGCAGCAGGCGGGTTACTTGCCAACTGGTCATTTACTTGTTCAATACTAGTGTTTTTATAGTCTAAGGCAACAATACCAACTAATAACACCACACTAAATATCGCAACTAATTTAATCTTGTTCATCTGTAGCTTCCTTATATGCACTATGGATAACATCCTGATATTGTAGAGATAATGTGAACTATTATATTAAAGTTCAGTATGTCTAATTCCCTACCTTTCTCAAGCAAGGTGATGATATAGGAAACATAATTTTTTTAGTGTGCATTAAGTCTCAACTCGCACAAGAATAATAATATTGTCAGAGATCTGCTGAGTTAGATATAGTACTTGCTGAATCGTCGACGATAAAATTTAATGCTAATCTAATAAGATCCTAAATTTTTCTAGCAACATTGTTTTAACCCGTATTACATCTGGATTAACTTTTTCTTTAGGTCTAATAATGCGTGATGCTTTTTTCTCTTTCATCATTTCCAGTACAGTATCTACTTCAACCGTTTCTTTGTCATCGGCAAAGGCATAAACCATGGCGAAGTCACACAGATTATTGATTTTTCTTGGCACACCTTCACTGTAGCAGTAAATAACAGCACAGGCTTCATTACTAAAGATATGATGCTCTGCTCCTGCCATTTTTAGTCGATGTTCAATGTATTTTTGGGTTTCAGGATAGCCCAGTGCTTTAAGATGGTATTCAACACCAATACGCTGAGCAAACTGCTCTAGTTCCGGTTGATTTAGTTTTTCAATCAGTTCGGGTTGCCCCGTCAAAATAAGCTGTAGGAAGATATCTGAGTCAATATTCACATTCGAGAGGAGACGTAGCTCTTCCAATGATTTAACAGACAAGTTCTGAGCTTCATCTACAATCAAAACTACTCGCTTACCTTGTACATGCTGATCAACAACAAAGTTTATATAATCACGATAACGACCCGCATTATCTGTAGCTTCTGTTTCAATTTCTAGGGCATCAAGCACCCAAATCATCAGCTCGCCAAAAGACTCATGTGTATTATTGATAAGTCCGATAGTCACATCATCACCCATCTTCCCTAATAAGGTGCGAATCAAGGTAGTTTTACCAGCACCAATTTCACCTGTAACAACGGTGAAGCCAGCGTGACTCATTAAGCCATACTCAAGCATGGTAAGTGCTTTTTTATGATTAGGACTAAGATACAAAAATAAAGGGTCAGGCACCAAATTGAAGGGCTTATGGTGAAGACCAAAATGTTCGGTATACATAGATTTAGTAGTTTTGATGTGTTGGTGGTTTTTCTGACTTATTCAATACTGTGCCAATTAGATTATGTCCACCTAACAACTGCATTGATTTCGTAATATCACCCTCAGAATTTTTACCATCCTCTATAACTAATAAGGTGCAATCAAAATAATTCGTTGACAATAAAACATCATCTGTTTGTAAAATTGGCGACACATCAAAGATGATCATTCGAGAATCATATTGTTGTTTTATATCAGATACTAAGCGCGCCATTTTTGGGCTAGAGAGTAATTCCGCAGAGTCTTCTGCACGTCCCTTCCCTGGCAAAATCACCATCCGTTTAATGCTTGGGTTAATCAACACATCGGTTAATGTAATATCTTTTTCTAAGTAGTCTTTTAAACCGTATTCGGGATTCAGACTGAAATATTGACTAAGACTGGGGTTACGAAGATCCATATCAACTAACAACACTGTTTGATTAAGTTCCATGGCCATCGCAACAGCTAAGTTAGAGGCAATAAGAGATTTACCTTCACCAACTGTCGGCGAAGTAATGGCAATGGTTTGCCAATCACTATTTCGCATTTTTTGTAAAACCTGTGTACGTAACATACGAAAAACTGCCGATTGAGGATTATTATACATTCCGGCTATAACACGTTTTTCTTCTAATTTTTCCCGGGTAACGTCGACCACTTTAGTCTGAGTATAAGAAATGTTATCAATAGGTGCTTTTAAAGGGTCTTCGACCAGTGGCTTTTTATGCTCAGCGTAACTAGCGTTATTATCGGGCGAAGCTTGATGTCTTGCTTTCGCTTTCTCAAGTGCTTTTTGTATTCTATCCATTTAGTTCATTTTCCACATCTGATTAACCGTTATAATAACGTTACTTTACGTACAATTTTGAACCACAAAACCTCAAGATCCATTACAAATAAATGGAAGCAGATGACTAATAGTATAAACAAAATAAACGACCAAAACATGAGGTATGTTCGTGATGTTTTTTTAACTTTCTCGTCACGTAAGGTTGAAATAATAGGTACAACAACAAGGGGAGCTTGCCCGACGATCCGTGCAATCTCATTATAACCACGTACTCCGCCTTTAAACATTTCAATTAATAATGCCAGACCGAGACCAGCACCAATCGATGCCATGAATCCCATTGCCATAATTTTAGGTCGGTTTGGCTTTTCAGCTTTGTTTGGTATTTGAGGCGGTTCAATTAGCGTGAAACTTTCGCCTTTATTCTCGGACTCTAAATTTTGCCCAAGCTGGGCTTCTAGCTGTTTTGCCCTAAGTTCTTTGTATTTAGCAATATTATTCGCGTGATCACGCGTTAAATCATCATAGGCTCGTTCCACTTGATGTGTTTGAAAAACACGTTTTTCAAAGTCGGCCAATTTGTTAGTGACATCACCTTGACGGTTTCGTAAACGCACTATTTCACGTTCAGATGAATCTACTTTTGATTTAATCTGTAAATAGATTGGATTAATTTGTCTTGTATTCTGTTGAGCTGATGCAGAGGATGAATTACCAGTTTCAGCCTGCTTAGCTTTAGCGGTAGTTAATTTTTTTTGTAGCAAGTTAATCTGAGCTTTCATCGATTTAACATCAGGATGAGTAGCTGAATAACGTTGTGATAATTGGTTAAGCTTTTCTTCAGCTTGCTCTAGCTGCGACGTTAGATTATCAACTTCAGACTCATCAATACCTAATTCTGCTTGCAAACTTTCAATCTGACGTTTTAATTGCAAAACATCGGGATGATTTGTTGAATATTTTGCAGACAACTTACTATATTCAGCTTTGGCTAGCTGTAACTGTTGTTCTGATGTTGTTGGTTTAAAACCTGGAGCAAGCTGGCGTGAATCCTCTATATAAGCGGGGAGATTCGCTAACTCCAGATTCATTGTCAATATCTGGTCTTGTAGCACCATAATCTGCTTTTGATTATCCGCTAACTCTTGCTGTAAACGCTCAACCATTGATAAGTTGTATTGTAATAACTCAGGTAAACTATCACTGTATTTATCTTTAAATTCAGCTATTTTCTTTTCTAGTACTTGTATTTTCCGCTGAAATTTATTGCCTTCTTCTTCTAAGAAAGCTGTTGTTTCTGCTGCTCTATCTGTTCGTGTACGCACGTTTTCTTTTAAAAATTCAGTTACTAATTCATTAGCTACTTGCTGTGCAAGTTGTGGAGATTTATCGATAAAAGATACTTTAAAAGCGATACTCGCCTGTCGAGATCGACCACTCCGTGGATCAGTGACATTAGCATTAACCATAGACACATCAATATTGTCACGAAACATTGTGACAATCTCAGCGGGAGGTGCTTTTTGGCGTGATTCAGGATACAACTTATATTTATTAACTATAGCCATGACCTTTTCTGTGGTCATAATTCGCTGTTTAATCACTTCAATTCGCTGATCAGCGTAACTTGTCACGGTCGACTTAATTAAATCATTTGGGATTTCTTGAGATTCAATCAGAATCAACCCTTCTGATTTATATGCTGGTGGCAACAGATAGGCAACAGAAACACTTGCCACCATCAATATTAATGTTGGAAAAATAACCCAATATTTACGTCGTCTAATTATATCGAGATAATCAGCTATCCCTTTAACTTCTTCTTCCATTTTATACCTGTCGCTTATCGTGAGACGCGAATGCCATCCCAGTCATAGATTAATGTCATCATCACAGCATTACTACTTACATTCGTATTTGCTATTGACTGTTTCTGTTGGCGGTAATTATATGCCAGATTAAGACCCAAATTACGCTCAAATTGCCATTTTATCGATGGCGAAAAATTAATATTTTCTCGCTTGCTACTGCTATCAGCAGTAGCAGAAGTAGATTGTTGATAACTTGCCGATAAATTAGTTGATAACTGCTCAGTTAGTTTTTTAGACCAGTTAGCATTGATTCGGTCTTGTTCATTTACATTACCGTCACTTGATGGGGATAAACTACGTGATAATCCCATAGACAAGCTACCTAACTCCGTTGTTCTATTAGCACTAAAATCAAATGCAGAACCAGAGCTACTGTTATTTTCAGTCACACCGAAATTGTCTGTGCGGTGACTGTTGAGCTTTCGAATGCCAACTGAGCCATTAAGTTGCCACAACTCAGATAATTTATACGTTACGGTCGTTGATACATTGTAATTATTATCATCTGATGACAAGGTTAAAGCATCAGTTTGATAATTAGAAACTGATAAATTTAAACCACCACTTAATCGTTCTGAAAACTGACGTTGCCAGCCGGTATTTACGGACTTAGTTTCAGTATCACCAAAATCTGTCGTCGAATAGGTTCTAGTTGAGTAGCTACCGCCTAAAGAGATAGAATCGCGCTCTGTCAGTTGATAACGATAGGATGGGGATATTGTTTCTGATGTAACTGTAGACTCAGTCGTAAAGTCACCGGTATCTTCTTCAGCAGTGCTTCTAGATGAACTTTGAGAATAACTTGCGGCTAATCCATACTGATTTCTTTCTGTGTTTAAGCTACTATTAAATCGAACAAAGGGATCTTGTCTATCAAGCCGTGAGAACGAAGTGTATCGCTGTACATTGTAGCCAGCAGTAAGACTAACTTCATTCGTTTCCATAGCGCGTTTAATCGTTAGGGTTGGCGTAATGGAGTATTGGACACTACTTTGTTCATTTTCCGACATAAACACATTGTCATCGTACTTTGCCGATGGATTTAATGTTGATGTTAATGACCACTCAGCTGAATATGCCACCGAGGTAGTAAAGATATTGGCACACACTAGTACCCAAAGAGATTTATGCATGAGTATTTGTCTAGTTTAAGGAATTACAATTACATCGCCACTTTGCAGTAGGATGTTGGTGTTTAATTCTTGACCTTTCTTTATGGCGGCATAATGTACTGATATAACCTGCTGTGCATCCCCATTACGACGTAAAACAATGATGTTATTTTCTTCTGCATAAGGAGACAGTCCGCCAGCCATACTGAGCGCTTGCATAACATCGGTTGACTTGCTCATCATGAAGTTACCTGGTTTTAATACTTTACCCATGATATGCACTGTATTACCACTCACATTGGCTACCGATACGGTGACAACGGGAGCAGATAAATACTCAGCCAATTTATTCTTTAAAGCCGCCTGCAACTCACTTACTGATTGTCCCTCAGCCTGTAACTCGCCCGCTAATGGAAATGAAATCATACCATCGGGTAATACTATCAGTTGTTTTTGTAGCGACTCTTCATTCCAAACTGAAATATCAAGTACGTCACCAGCATTCAATAAATAACGCTCGGCTGACATTGCTATATTTGTCATCAATAACGCTAATAAGGCTAATACGCCATTTCGTAATGTTACTGTTCTCATTTTTATATCCCTAAGTAAAAATAAGGCTTAATCATACCTTACTTTAAACAAAAAAAGGGAGCTGAAGCTCCCTTTTCTCAAACTAACAATGTTGTCAGCCTA
>JAGXHJ010000113.1 GCA_024636315.1 Methylophaga sp. | reverse complement strand
CTAAAAAAGGGAGATAGCGGGTAAATAACCCGTAAATTGGAGAAAAATGAACGTGTGACGTCACTTTTTTCTAAATTTATTCAAAAAATTAGCTTTCAGCTAATCTGGCACTAATAAAAGTGGTTCGTGCAAAGGTCTCGAATTATCTTTAAGCCAGTGATTAGTTAGCCCTTGACATAAAATTTAAGTGGTCACCTTCTTCGCGGACAAAACAATGCCTTACTATCATCAACCATTCGGCGGCTGCCCAGACATGTTGTCCATCACCCATGCAACCGCCGTGAGTTAGCGGATGAATTGCTTCTGGCCACTGCCCTGTAGGACTAGCTAAATCAGCGACGGTCGTCATGAGTTCGTGAAAACGAGGGTCTTCTGCTCGTAATAACACCTGTGCAAGATGTAAGGTCAGGTAAGGTAAGGGTTAATATCGGAATGGATCATGTCCTGAAAAAAACCACCGTGAACTAGACAGTTATCGAGTAAAAAATCGGCCGTATCGATTAGTCGAGGATCATCAGCTGGACAAAGTTGTAATGGATATCCCATAGCCAAAGAACCTATAGTGCCAGCATCAAGGCGGCGCGTCGGCGCGGCAGGCATGGCAACGCGCCCCAGTCGTTTCGCGCAACAAGTCAGGCTTAAGTCAACGGCTGTTTGGAGCGAATCAGCTTCATCTATAAATTCCTTTCGGAGTATTTTATTGCTTGATGGACAAAGCGATGCCGCCGCATGTAACCCCGCAATGCTCCAAAAATCATCCCAATAATAATAGTCGTTTGGCCCTAGATGTTCGGCGCTAAAACCTGCTGGTAACAAACCAGCATGTGGCAAATCTGATGCCAGGGAAAGTCGTTTTTTGCCTATCCAACGCGCGCCACGCTGTATCGCCTTCCACCAAGTGGCTTTGGGTTTCTGGTTTGTCATCCTGCAAAAACGTTCCATGATCCATAAAGCTTGACCGTTGGCATCCCATTCACCATCTTGAGAATGAAAGTAACCGCGAGCGGTTTGCCTAACTGGAAAACGATCTAAGGCACGTTCAGCACGGTCGTTTAGACCAATGCATAGCAAAGCATGGATGATGAAAGTAGCATCGCGGAACCAGAAGCGTTTATAGGTGTAGGGGCCTGGATAAACATCTGTCGGTGAATGCAAGATAAGCGTACGTATCGCTACATCGTATAAAAACTGAACCTTTTTATCCGGTACATCCAGTTGGCAACAACCAGTAAGCGCTTGTTGCCAGCTTATATCGTTGTGTAATGTACTGTCGCCATTTGTGAGTGGAATAGTGACGATTAGTTCACGTGACTGGCGAGGGTTAATCCTAAACAGTGCAGTTGCTGTGATCATACCTACGTCACACTGACGTTTTGTTTCTTCTTGTACTTCTTGTAAGTATGGTCGTTCTTTTAAAAGAGTAGCTACATCACCGTGGTGATAGTTGGATACGTGATGACGATCTGCTGATTTATTGAATCTCACGCTATGGTGGCCATTAATTGTCCAAGCCCTGCGTTTGGCAGTTAGTTCTAGCTGATGAATGAAACTGATGCCTTCTGGATTGTAAGGACGTAAGGCTACAACCAACCACCTAAGTCGCTATATGCATAGAGATGCAAGGTACATTCGGGCACGTGAGCATTAAATTGAACCGATGTCCGGTTAAGTAGTACTAGATCATTGTCTACTGTTTCAGTAATCACTGCTAAGTCAGAATTTAAATCTAAGTATTGTCCGACTTGTTGCGCCTGCGATGGGAGTAAACAGCGACCATCGTCGTTGAGTAGCCAGCTATCTACTGACCAGCCATCGTACAGAGGGGTAACTAAACCTCGAGGATCGACAATGGGCAGTTCATCGACATCAGGTACACCAACGGCTGTCCAATTACGGTGCGTGAGATTGACGTGGGTAATCGAAAAAGCGCGAGGGATAAAGGCATTATCTGCCGGATCGAATTGGCGCTCGATCCAATATGGCCAGATCCAATATAGATTATGTTGAATAACGCGTGCATTGATAAGCCCTCGCGCATGGAATATCATGCCAGCGCGAAGCAGTTCTACAGGTTCAGCAACTTCCGAAGGTTGGGAAAAACGATGAAGTAGTGCCAATAAAGCTATCGGATCGAGGAAGCCGTGAGCACGAGCAATGCGGCGAATGACAAGTCGCCAGGGTAACCATTTTAACCACGGCATCATTTTTCTCCTTTTCTATCAATATCAGGGAGCTGAAGCATGTTTATATGATTGATTATTAGATACTTAATACATTAATGTTTCATTAGAAAATATAGGAGTAAATCCTTAAATAATACTAATTAAATCATGTTGTTTAATTATTTAAGCTGGAGTAGTCTGAGTTTAGAACGAAGTAGATTCTGGGGGACATAGCTATGAAATTACGCCTTGTATTAAATATAGTTTTGTTGCTTATAAATAGTGCCTTTGCACAGACTTCTCCTGAACAATCATCTCAGGCGTTTATCCTCGAAATAAATGGTGTTATTAGTCCAGCAACCGCCGATTATGTTGAACGTTCACTTGATAAGATTAATCAGCTTGATACCGAGCTAATTCTGCTGAAAATGGATACGCCTGGTGGATTGGATTTACCGATGCGTACTATTATTAAAAAGATAATTTCGTCGCCCATTCCTATCGTTACTTATGTGTCGCCTAGTGGTTCACGTGCAGCCAGTGCCGGTACCTATATTCTTTATGCGAGTCATGTTGCAGCGATGGCGCCAGCAACTAATCTTGGCGCGGCAACACCAGTGCAAATCTTACCGTCGACTAAGCCTGATGATAAACCAGCAATCAACAAGGATAACGCTGACCCAAAAAAACACCCTGATTCGCCAATAGCCGTAGGCGATGCCATGAGGCATAAAATGGTAAATGATGCCGTTGCCTATATTCGCGGTCTGGCAAAATTACGTGGACGAAATGAGGAGTGGGCTGAGCAGGCGGTACGATCAGCTACAAGTTTAACCGCCGAAGAAGCATTATCACTCAATGTCATCGATATGATTGCCAACAGTCAGGCGGATCTTTTTCAGCAACTAGACGGTCAAACAGTGAATGTTTTGGGAATGGACAGAGCACTTAATACCACTGGGCTTATCGTCAAGGAAATTGTACCGGATTGGCGTAACAAATTATTGCAGGTTATTAGCGATCCAAACATCGCCTATATTCTAATGCTGGTGGGTATTTACGGTTTGATTTTTGAGTTTTCTAACCCTGGAGCGATCTTACCTGGAACGGTCGGGGCGATATGTTTGTTGTTGGCCTTATTTTCATTTCAAATATTACCCATTAATTATGCAGGATTAGCACTCATTTTACTCGGTATAGCCTTGATGATTGGAGAAGCTTTTGTACCAAGCTTTGGTGTTTTAGGCTTGGGAGGTGTTAGTGCCTTTATCGTAGGCTCAATCATCTTGATTGATACTGATATGCCAGGTTATGGCATTAACATCGGATTAATTGCTGGATTTACGGTGTCCACCGTTGCATTTTTTCTGTTGGCATTAGGTTTGGTATTTAAGGCTAGGCGTAACCCGATTGTTTCAGGAATGGAAGAAATGATTGGTATGGAGTGCGAAGCTATGGAGTCATTTAGTAAGCAGGGACGAGTGCGTGTTCATAGTGAAATATGGACTGCTCGCAGCACTTTGCCCATGGAAAAAGGTCAAACAGCTAAGGTGGATGCTATTCATGGATTGATCCTAGATGTAACACCTGAGATATCAAAGGAGAACCCATTATGACTTTATCTTTTTTATCAATTTTAGGACTTTTTGTACTGATGTTATTGTTCAGTGCGATAAGGATATTACGTGAATATGAACGTGCAGTGGTGTTTTTACTTGGTCGCTTTTATTCGGTTAAAGGCCCTGGGTTCATCATCATTATTCCATTTATTCAACAAATGGAACGCGTAGATTTACGAACCATTGTGATGGATGTTCCGACACAAGATGTTATCTCTCGTGATAACGTTTCAGTGAAGGTTAACGCCGTGGTGTATTTCCGAGTTATCGATCCCCAAAAAGCCATAATTCAGGTTGAACATTTCTACGATGCAACCAGTCAATTGGCACAAACTACCTTACGTTCAGTATTAGGCCAACATGAGCTCGATGAAATGCTGGCTGAACGAGACAAGCTTAATGCTGATATTCAAGCTTTACTTGATGCTCAGACTGATGCGTGGGGAATTAAAGTGGCTAATGTGGAAATTAAACATGTTGATATTGATGAAAGTATGATTCGTGCCATTGCTCAACAGGCTGAAGCTGAACGAACAAGGCGCGCCAAAATAATTCATGCCGAAGGTGAATTACAAGCATCGGAAAAATTGCTGGCGGCCGCTCAGATATTGGCACAACAACCGCAAGCAATACAGCTACGATATTTGCAAACATTGACTGAAATAGCAGGAGATAAGTCATCGACTATTGTGTTTCCACTCCCTATAGATTTGCTCACCTCTCTGACCAAGCTTGTGAAAGATGTGGCTAATTCTAATAAGCAACAAACATGATGGGTTAGCGTGATGAAAGGACTCCGATATTAGATATTGTTGGTTACTTAATGATCAATGAGGAGTATCAAAAATGAAATCGAACATAGTGCTAGTAGCGGATAACAGCCGTGCAAGGATATTTACAATAGATTCTCCAACATCAGCATTACATGAAGTTGAGTCTATGGTGCAGTCAGAAGGGCGCTTGCACGAACGAGATCTGACTAGCGATTTACCGGGAAAAATGAAGGGTCGAGCAGGTGGCGGTCATGCTTATGAGAGTGAAATATCTCCAAAACAACAGCGAGCAATTAACTTTGCGAAACGGCTAGCTGATTATCTGGATGTTGCACGCAAGACTAATAAGTTATACAACATCTTGATTGTGGCTACACCGGGATTGTTGGGTGAGTTGCGTAAGCAGATGACTTCTGAAACTGCTGAAATGGTCGTTTTTGAGCTTGATAAAGATCTAACACTCGATAGTGTTGACGAGATACGATTACATTTGCCACAATTTATAACGCATTAGTTATAGCGAGTTATTGTTCTGGTAATACAATTTTATCTTGTTGATTAGGCCGTCTATATCTGCTGGTAATTCAGTATTAACAGTGATAACTTCAGGTAATTCATCTTCATGTAGTGGTGGCGATTCGGCAAGCTGATGTTCCAATATGCTTATATCAGCATCTGATACTGATTTTCCTCTGCATTTAATGCGTTGCCGTAAGGTAGTCGGCTGAGCCGTAAAGTGTAGGATCACAAAGGGCACTTCGAGTTCGACAGCGACTTGCCGTAACAAATCACGTTGCTCGAATTTAAGAAAAGTAGCATCAATGATGACTGGAAAATGAGCATTAAGAACTACTTTAGCCATTTCGGCTAGATGCTGATAGGTGTGTTGAGTGGCACTTGATGAATAAATTCCAGCAGTAAATTTTGCTGGACTTGAATTAGCTTTAACTGACTCAGTATTAGGTTTGGTTGCTAAGTTAAATAGACGTTTGCGTTCAACGTCAGATCGAAGTCGTATGGCCGCTATTTTTTCAACTAATTGTTCAGTGAGCGTACTTTTTCCTGAAGCCGACATGCCACAGGTGATAATTAACATCGATTTTTTAGTTTTTAGATAAGAGTTAGCTAATTCTAAGTAACCATAACAAGTCTGATTGGCTTCATATTGTTCCTCTGAGTTCATCACCATTTGTGAGGCACTGATCGCGTCGACTTTAGCCCTTACCATAGCTCGATAAACTAAATAAAATCGTAGTAGTGGGGTTGCTGTGTAATCGCCTGTTTTTTCTAAGTAAGTATTTAAGAAGCGTTGAGCAAAAATATAGTGCTGGTGATTGTGTAAATCCATCATCAGAAAAGCCACATCATTGATAGGATCTATCCAGCGTAATTCAGGAGAAAACTCAATACAATCATAAGCAACAGGGTGATCATTAATCATAACTAAGTTTCGAAGGTGAAGATCGCCATGACATTCTCTAATAAAACCACTTTGTTTACGCTGAGTTAGAATAGATTTTGCTAACTTGAATGTATATCGACTCCAGCGTTCTATAGTAGTGAGTAAATCAATAGCAGTATTATCACTAAGTAATTGATGAAGATGAACAAAATTTTCTTTTACTGCCTCATATATTTGTTCTGCTTCACCATAACTGTCAGATATCTTGGCAACGGTTGTTTGTTGATGAAAGTTTGCGAGCATAGTAGCAAGATCATCGATGTGTTCAGTCTTAAGCCGTCCTTCAGCTAATATCTGATCAAGTTGCATTTCTTGTGGGAATTGAATCATCTTAATCGCATAGTCGACTATTGCCGATGAACTAGACAAGCTCACATGGTCTTCTTCATATGAGATAGCTACTACTTCAAGATAAATGCTTGGTGCCAATCTGGCATTTAAACGCAATTCTTCTTGGCAGTAAAAATGGCGTTTTTCTAGTGTCGAAAAATCAAGGAAACCTAAGTTAACTGGCTTTTTAATTTTGTATGCAAAGTGGCCGGTTAGAATAATCCATGAAATATGGGTTTCAATAAGTTGAATATTATCTACGCTATGAGGATAACTCTCAGGCCGAAGTAATAAAGAAATATGAGCTGGTAGCGACCTTTCATCGTCTTTCATATCTGACACCTTTAACGGTTCATTATGAGTTGTGTGAAACTAGTTGATCACGAATAATTTCTAAGGTACATCAAAACCTACATTGTTTACAAGCACTGCTTAGAAACATCATAGAAAGATAGTTTTATATTTATTATCAGTTGTTTATTGGTGTTTATAGTTTATAGTTTTTTGTTTTATGACTAGTTACAGTATAAGCAGTGGTAGCATCCTCTATCTTCCTCCACGAAATAATCCTGAAATATAGAGCACAAATTTAACAACTGTGTAAATAATTAGTTACATACTTATTAAGTGATATTTTCACTATAAATATCAGTCGGATAGTATTGCTTACTTCCTTTGTGCTGTTAATTTTTGTTTACACATAAGTACTCTATGCAAACGTGGTTATCTTATAATAATAAATATAAACAAAGAGATAGGTATGTGGCGCAATATATGCATTGTTATTCAGATACAGCATATATTGAGCTGACATGATTTAAGCCAGAAACTAGTTGTATTCTTGACTTAGAAATACAATTAATGATGAGTGGTGAACATAAAAAGTATAGGTTAGCTATTTGTTTTCGTCATAAATAGGTGAGTTCATTATGTCGTAAAGTGCCTAGTTTGCATTAAGCATTGGGGAGAGTGAATTGGTGATTAAAGACAATAAAAAAATATTGGCAGATTTAATCATTACTGAAAGCACTGATGACGAAACTGTTTCACTGGTCAAATTATGTCATTGCATAGAAATACCCATAGAACAGATTTTTATGATGGTTGAATATGGTGTGCTTGAGCCAATTAATTACAGGTCCAGTCATATTAGATGGCGATTTTCTGCCAATAGCATATCTAGAGTTCAGACCGCGATACGCTTACAACGTGACCTTGATATAAACATGGCAGGCGCGGCATTGGTAATAGAGCTGATGGATGAACTCAAGCAACTAAGACAACAAGACAATAATTTTTAAGTATCAAAAGAGGTGAATGTAGAAAATATTTTGTTAAATATTAGATGGTTGGAGTGGCCGCTAGAGTCTGCAAGAGGGTAGCTATTGAGACGTATTTGAACAGTAAGCACCTAACCAACCCCCTTATACCACCAACGATAGCATTACCTTATGATCACCTTACTTAATTTAAGGCGATCACAATGCGACGAACCCACCAACAATGGCAGGCACTTGTTCAACAACAACGCGAAAGCGCTGGCTCAATAAAAGACTTCTGTCTTAAGCAAGGTATTGCTACCTCCTCTTTTTACACACATAAGGCGCGCGATTGCTGCCACACTCAACAACCACTACACCTTCGCCATTTTTACACGTAGCCTGTATTGAGCCTGAAACACTTTCACCCACTCAGTCAATTAGCCTCAACATTGGCAACGTGACAATGACACTTGATTGTCATACCGATGTTCACTGGCTGGCAAGTTTAGTGAGGACGTTAGCATGAACCTATTTGTTCACGCCCCTGCTATCTACCTACACCGAGAGCCTGTTGATTTTAGAAAGCAAATTGATGGGTTAGCGGCCATTGTTGAGCTTACGATGAAACAACCGTTAAGTACCGGTGCGTTATTTGTATTTTGCTCCAAGCGGCGTAATAAACTGAAGTGCCTTTATTGGGATAAAACGGGATTTTGCTTGTGGTATAAACGGCTTGAAAAGGATACCTTCAAATGGCCAAAAAAGCACGAGCAGTCCACCATCAAAATCACTGGAGAGCAGTTGCACTGGCTGCTCCGAGGCGTTGATATTAGTGCCATTACACCCCATAAAAACATTGAATTTGACTCGGCTTTTTAAGGTTTTTTTGGTATAATAGTACCATGCAAAATCAGTCACTTACACTCAAAAACAAGCAGTTAATCCAGCGTATTTTAACACTGGAAACGCAGTTATCTAAGCAAGAAATAGTGCTTGATGATAAAGACAATTTACTGGTTAAAAAATCAGATAAGATTGCTACGCTAGAAGAATACATTCGTTACATGACGCAACAACGTTTTGGCCGTTCAAGTGAAAAAGTCTCAGCCAATCAATTAGGGCTGTTTGATGAAGCCGAGTTATTGAGTGACGATGAGCCTCAATCAGCAGTAGAAACCCGTACCGACATTGCAGCTCATCAACGTAAACAGAAACGTCCTTCTATTCCTGAGCACTTACCCACCACTGACGTCATTTATGATTTAGCGGAAGATGAAAAATTCTGCCCGCATGACCATCAGCCTTTACGACACTTCGCCGATGAATGCTCAAAACAACTCGATTACATGCCTGCTAACATAACCGTCTTAAATCATATTCGTCGTAAATATCCATGCCCGTGTTGCAATGATTATTTTGTGACCGCCAAAAAACCCGCTCAACCGATTGAAAAATCCATTGCCAGCCCAGGACTCTTGTCACAAATTGCGGCGCATAAGTATTGTGATGGCTTACCGCTTTACCGTCAAAGCAATACACTCTTTAAGCGTTTAGGGGTTGAGCTTGATACAGCGAGTTTAGCGAACTGGATGATAAAATGTGGTCAATTAGTCCAACCGTTAATTAATGTAGCGACGGAGTCACTCAGGGCGAGTGACTGCCTCTTTATGGATGAAACCGTACTGCAGGTATTAAAAGAAGAGGCACGCAGTGCCTCGCAACAAAGTCGCATGTGGCTCATGACCAATCACGCCCCGCAGCAACGCATCGTGTTATTTCACTACAGCCCGACACGTGAAACCCATGTAGCGCATACCATGCTGGATGATTTTAGCGGCACATTAATGACGGATGGCTATGCGGCTTACGATAGCGTGGCTAAAGCGAAAAACATCACGCACTTAGGGTGCTGGGCACATGCAAGGCGTTATTTTAAAGAAGCCAGTGACGCACAACCTAAAGGCACATCAGGCAAGCCTGAGCAAGCGCTTGCGTATATTCAAGCGCTTTTTCGTGTGGAAGCGACAATAAAGAACGCCACCACACTAGAAAAGCAGCAAATACGGCAGCAAGAAAGTGTCCCACGCTTAGCGATATTAAAAAAATGGCTCGATAAATCCTTAAAGCACCCCGTAAAATCAGCCAAACTGAGGAAGGCACTCACCTATTTGAACAATCAATGGCCTAAACTTATCCGTTACACGGACAATGGTG
>JAGXHJ010000112.1 GCA_024636315.1 Methylophaga sp. | reverse complement strand
TAAAAAAGGGAGATAGCGGGTAAATAACCCGTAAATTGGAGAAAAATGAACGTGTGACGTCACTTTTTTCTAAATTTATTCAAAAAATTAGCTTTCAGCTAATCTGGCACTAATAAAAGTGGTTCGTGCAAAGGTCTCAAATAGATTAAAATGCGTAGATTATAAGGTTATTTATGAAAGACAATTTACCATTGAGTATGAATAGATCTAAAAAGATAGACCTTAAATTAATTTTATTTAGTATAACAATTTTGTTCAGTGCTGATTTGCTAGCGCTAGAAACAAATTTATCAGATTTTAAAATCAATGGATTTGGTACCCTAGGATTAACTAAAAGCTCTGATAAAGATCTTGGCTTTCGAGAAATGGTTAGTCAGAAAGGTATTTTTGATGAATATGATTGGGGTCAAAATTCTGATCTTGGAATTCAGGCCAATTATTATGTTACTGACAAGCTAGACTTCGCAATTCAATTACTCGCGAAGCAGAGAAGTGAAAACTCGTTTGATAAAACTATTCAGTGGGCATATTTAAACTATAAAATCAGCCCTAATATCGCTCTCAAATTAGGCCGTGTCGGTGTCGGTAGTTTTCTGATGTCTGATTACAGATATGTCGGTTTTACTCATCTCTGGGCGCATCTTCCAACAGAATTCTATGGCGGTCATCCTGTAACCGCCGTCGATGGTATGGATTTAGTCTTTAAACAGTCATTATTTGACGGTTTACTTAGCACTAGATTTTGGTTGGGTCAGGCAAAATATGACTTCTACAGTACGGAGACTAGTGAAGTTAACCTGGAGAAACTGTTTGGAGCCAGCATAACGTGGGAAAACGATACTTGGAATTTAAGAATAACCTATAGCCAAACTACGGCCGATATAGAAAATAATACGATTCAACCGCTAGAGCAGGCATTACAGCAATCATCATTAGCAAGATGGCCTGCGGCGGCTAATTTTACTGATTTAACGATTGACGACAAAATGATTCGTTATTATGCGGCTGGCGTAAGCTATGATAATGCTGATTGGTTAATTCAATCAGAACTGGGCATTGTTAACGCTGACTCATTATTAACCTCAGGTAGGGTTTCAGCTTATCTCAGTGTAGGTAGAAAGCTAGGATCAGTGACGCCATTTATTGTCGGATCTTGGACAGAATCTACGGATGACCGGTTGATAATGCCAGCTCCTGCGGTAGGTGCATATATCCCTCTACAACAGACTAGCCAGTATGTCTTTAATCAATTTTATGCAGCTCAACATACCTTTAGTCTGGGGGCACGCTGGGATGTCCAACCTAAAGTAGCATTAAAAGCCCAATGGGATAAAACGTGGGTAGAAGAATATGGTAGTCTTCTTCTTAATACGGCCAATGGTGCCATTGCTGAAAAAAGACAAATTGATGTTTTTTCACTCTCAGTAGATTTCATTTTCTAAAATGAAGCAACTACTTTCCCTAACCTTAATATTTATTTTATTCTATGCAGAGTTATCAGCGGCAGAAGGCGTTGTGGTTGTGGTTGCAAACAAAGATAATCAGATGAAAGTGCTTACTAAAAAACAAGTAATTGATATTTACATGGGGCGAACGACACTGTTTCCAAATGGAGAAGCCGCACTACCACTTGATCAAAACTCAGACTCTTCGATACGAAAATTGTTTTACCAGAACTTAGTTAATAAAACGGTCAGTGAGATTAACGCTTACTGGGCTAGATTATTATTTTCTGGGCGTGCCACACCACCCCGAATGGTCGAGAGTGTGACTTCTGTTATAAATATTATCAAAAATAATAAAGCGGCAATTGGTTATATACAGTTAGAAGATCTGACTGATGACGTTCAAGTAATTACCTATGTCGATTAAATTTTTTAATCGAATAGCAACACGTCTGATCATAAACGTTATATTCGTAGCTACACTGATTGCATCAATGTCTTCTTATCTCTTATTCGATCGCACTTATAAAGCGGAGTTAGAACGTACTAGCACAAGTCTGCAACAATTAGTTCAAGCCGTGTCACACACGGCAGCGATAGCGACTTACCTTGAAGATATGGTTTTAGGCGAGGAAGTGATCGAAGGCATTGCTACGAATCATTTAGTTAAAGCGGTTGAACTCAGATCAAAATTCAATATGATCGCTAACAGCGGTGATATAAGTCAAGCAAAAGATAGGGACTTAATCCGTTTCTCTCTCAATTCTCCTTTTATTGAAAGGGAGAATGTTGGCGAGTTAATTGTCAATGTTAATTATGAATTAATAGAGTCTTATGCGAAAAATACCGCTCTTGAACATGTTGTATTAATAAGCATCCATTCAGTTGTTTTGATATTAGTGATTATGTGCTTGTTAAAATATCAACTCGTTGATGTAATTAAAAATATTGCCAGAAAACTTCATGATATAACGCCAGGCAGTGGCCAAACTATAGTATGCCCTTCTGAGCATGTCTCAGATGAAATTGGTTTACTAGCACGAGATATTAATGGACTTTTAGAATCTGCCGAAAAGACACTCAATAGAGAACGATCGCTTCGTTTTGAAGTAGAAGAATTTGAACGTCGTTTTCGTGGTATTTTTGAACAAACGAGTGGTGGAATCGCGTTAATCGATAATGATGGATATCTTAAAGTGCATAATCCATCATTTGAAAAAATATTGGGAACAAGTCGAATGATGCGTCTCAGCAACGTTCACAATGAATCATTATTCAGCGTAATGGGAACTGAAGCATTGTCGCTTCAAAAGGCTGTTAATCAAGCATTATCTGGGACTGAGCCCATCTCGATAGACTTAAAAATATCAGATAATGATGATATTCGATGGTTGCAAAAATGATCGATGATGCCAACGATATTCCCATGTTAGAAGTTATCATCCAAGATGTATCTGAAAGACGTAATCGTGAACACACATTTAAAATACAAGCTGAATTAGATCCATTGACAGGTCTATATAACCGCCGCGCGGGTAAAGAGAAGATACAGTATCAACTTGATGCCGCTGAGCATTCAGGTACTGAATATGCTTTATTGATGATTGATCTTAATAATTTTAAACCGATCAATGATCTGCATGGTCATAAAGCGGGTGATCTAGTTTTGACTACGCTGGCTGACAGATTTACCCAGCATGTTCGTTCCGATGATATTGTTATCCGCTGGGGCGGTGATGAAATATTAATGTTTATCAAACAAAAAAATCATGGTTTAGATATCCCCAATATTACTCAGAAACTAATCGACATCATACAAGAACCTATTACATTAGAAGGTGAAAAAACGATCATGGTGGGGGCGAGTATTGGCCATGCTGTTTACCCACTTAATGGCTTGGATTTAGATTTGCTGATTCAACGCGCTGATGAAGTTATGTACCAAGTTAAATCACAAATCAAAGCTGATAATCAGAAAAGCACTGACAGCAATGAGCTTAAAGCTTAATTAAATCCTAAAGCCAAGCTTCTGCCATGGCTAATACTAAGGCGATTGGTTAAAAAACAACCAAATGCTAAAGATGTCTACGGAAGAATCACTTACAACTTTACACGTAACTTATCCACAGCCTTGTCCACAATAATTGTGAGTAAGCTGTTATAGTTTTACCCGCTAAAGCGGGGCTGTGACAGCATGACTTGGTATACGTTTTTACTGATAATGTTTGTCGGTATGCCATCAAGACTTTGTTGATTCTTGGTTTGCCAGTATTCTTTTAAGCCTTTTTCACCTTTTTCACCTTTTTTTATTGCCCAGTCTTTTAGTTGACCTCTTTGTTTTACATAATCAAAAAATGGCACGGCCATGCCACAAGATGTTTGAACAAGAGCGACGGAAAGATCGAAAATTTGTCTCGCTCCAGTGATAGGCTGAAATAAAGAAAATAATGCCTGCCATTCTGGCTCATTGATGTGTATCACCTTTGCTTTGCCATAACGTAGAATCATTGGTATACCCTCAAACGCCATAAACATGATGGTCATACGGTTATTTTGTTGGATATGGGCTGAGGTTTCATTGCCACTGCCAGTCACATTAAGCCAAACGACTCTATTGTTATCGATGACTTTTAATGAATCCATTCCCTTTGGGGATATGTTTACTCGACTATCGGCAGTGGCAGTGCCTACGAAGAATATTTTTTGATCTTTAATGAATTATTGTAGTTGCTCTGATATCTCAGAATATTGTTGTCCCATCTACTTATTCCTTATTTAATGCTAGCACCCGTAATTTCAAGTCGTCATTATTTGATATTAAGTACATCCATAAACCACTGCTGAATGTCGGCTATTTGTTGGCGACACACCGAGTGTTCCATCGGGTAGCTTTTTAGTTCTACTGAATAGCCTTTTGACACGAGTAACTCAGAGTTATCAGCCGCTAATCGAAATGGCACTATCGGATCATATTCACCATGATGAATTGCAATCGGTAAGTTCTGGTTAGCAGGGTGATAACTGATTGTATCCTTAGTAGCAAAATACGTTGATAAGGCAAGCAGTCCAGCGAGTTTTTGTGGAAAAGCTAATGCCGTTTCAAAAGCAACGGCACCACCTTGAGAAAAACCAACGATGATAATGCGTTCGCTACTGATCCCACGTTCTATTTCATGATTAATAAAGTCGATAATGGCATCGACGGATTTTTTTAATTGAACGTGATCCACTTTACGTTCAATGCTCATTTCTAAAATGTCATACCAAGCGGGTATTACCATGCCGTTATTGATGGTGACAGGTAAAGAAGGGGCATGGGGAAAGATAAAGCGAATGGCGGCATTACTAGGTAAATCGAGCTGAGCGACAATCGGTTCGAAATCATGACCATCGGCACCTAGGCCATGTAGCCATATAATGGAGGCATCAGGATTCGAATGGGTTTCAACTTCAACATGCGGTAGTAATTTAATCATTAATATTGCTCAAATATGGGGTTAATGGTGGGATATAGTGTAAACAATGAGGCGAAAAAAATGCACTATAAATACAGCGCTAGTTAATAGCGGTGTTTGTGCTGGTAGCCCACCACTTAAATTTGGACTCACCAATGTTACTATAACGCCCCATTACAAATTAACATAGACACCAACAAAATGAGCATCTTAGTATTACAAATAATTATCAAACAATGGGATAAAAGCCAACGCTCCCCGCAGCATGTTGAGCAACGAGCCAAAATACCAAATCACTATTCACTCAAATTTCCACCCGCCATTTATGTATTTGATGAGCGATGTGTGATCGATCAGCATGGCGATGACCTGCTGGGAAATCGACTAAACTACTCGCAGTCAGATAGCGACACGATACAGCTTGATCGATTTCAAATTAGCCTAAGCAGTAAGATGCTTGAATATGTTGCACAGCCTAATTCAGACATAATCCCTACAACATTAGGTTCACTAGATAATACCTGGCTCCAATGTAACTATAATTGGCGATATGGCGTAGATGAAGGTGGGTTTTATTATTGGTTGTATGAAGAAGTGACACTCAATGCCATAGTTGTGAACAGCTTAAATGAAAACCTATTTATGGATTGTAAGCCAGAGGCCAGTATTAATTTGCCTTAATAAATTGTTGTAAACATTTAGCAAAAAAATGTTTTAAAGCTCTGCTTCTCTTGTTAAATATTCCACTAATTTATCGAGATAGAGTAAAATTAATGTTGCTCATAATTTATATAGATGAGGGCAACATTATGAAATACATAAGTTTACTTCTTTTAGCTTTAGTCTCTACTACTGCAAGCAGTGATGAAGAACTGGAGCGAGCAGTGATCACAAGCTGTGCGTATCAGGCAGGCACTGCCAGAGAAATTCAAAATATTCGTCAAGTTGAAGGTGATGATTGGCCACAATTTGAGCAGAAAATTAAGAAAATTTATAAAGATACCCAAGGCCGTATTGATTTACTTGCAATAGGGAAAATAGTTTATCTGGAACCCTTAAAACGTCTACCCGATGCGGTGTATGAGCATACCTTCAATAGTTGTGTTAAACATATACAGGGTAAAGATAAATCAGCTTGAGCATTTTGGTTTGAGCTTGAATAAATTTTGAGATCCAATACATTCCTCTGCGAATGAATAAATGCCAAAAACAAGGGCTCAGTCAACAGATTAATGATAAAACAACGGAAAATTATTCATGTTGATATGGATGCCTTTTTTGCATCGGTTGAACAACGCGATCAACCAGACTATAAAGGAAAACCATTGATTGTCGGTGGTCAACCCAATAGCAGAGGTGTTGTTGCCGCCTGTAGTTATGAAGCCAGGAAATTTGGCATTCATTCCGCCATGCCAAGTTCTCGTGCTTATCGACTTTGTCCAGACGCAATCTTCGTTCCCCCTAGATTTGAAGCCTATCGAGAGGTATCAAATCAAATTAGAGCGATATTTTGGCACTATGCATCAGAGGTTGAGCCTTTATCACTCGATGAAGCGTATTTAGATGTGACCTATACTGGTGACTTTGAGGGTTCTGCTACTTTAATTGCCCAAGCTATCAAGCGTGACATATTGGCAGAAACAGGTCTTACTGCCTCAGCAGGCGTTTCTTTTAATAAATTCCTCGCTAAGATTGCCTCGGATATGGATAAACCTAATGGCTTGTATGTCATTAAACCGGAACAAGGTGAAGCCTTTGTTGCCGACTTAGCTATTGGCAAATTTCATGGCATTGGCCCAGCCACTGAAGGCAAGATGAAAAAAATCGGCATTGCAACAGGCAAGGAGTTACGGAAAAAATCACTGGCCGAATTAGTCGAGAACTTTGGGAAATCAGGTCAGTATTATTTTAATATTGCCCGAGCGATAGATGAGCGTCCTGTTCGAAGTCAGCGCGAACGAAAATCACTCGGCAAAGAAACAACCTTTGCACAAGATGTTCTATCCCTTGCAGAACTAACAAGCAAGTTAGATGCATTAGCCGAACAAGTGTTAAGCAGTTTAGCTAAACAAAATATGCAAGCTAGAACCCTAACTGTAAAAATAAAGTATGCAGATTTTCAACAAATTACCAGAGCGCATACCGTAGAACACAATCTCGATCTGGCAAGTTTAAAGCAACTGATACCTTTGTTATTAACCCGAACCGAAGCTGGGCAGAAACCAGTGAGATTAGTGGGCTTAAGTTTGAGTGGTTTTGAAATTACTCAAGCTGATAAAACACAAGCACAACTTGATTTGATATTGAGTGATATTTTTTGACCTTAAAACCTTATTGAATGCTCTTTATAAGCAGTGAAACGGATAGGGCATAATTCACTCGGCCGTAGTTAATCTTGCTTACATTCCAATCACTTTTCCGATCCTGAAGTAATGGGATAACCCGCTTCTCGCCATGCTTTCATACCACCATCAAGTGCCACCGCACGTTGAAATCCCATTTCGCGAAGTGTGGCTGTTGCCAAGGTTGATATACGACCAAACTCGCAATAGACCAGAATGCGTTGTGTAGGATCAACTAATTCTTGATTGACACGTAATTCGAGTTGGCCGCGTGGCAGCGATTTAGCATTAGGTATATGACCTTGTTCGTAGGCATCCCGCTCGCGTACGTCGAGAATAAATAATTCGTTGGCATCCGATTTATTTCGAGACATCAGTTCTGTCAGAGACATAAATGGAACGGCTTCGGCAGCTTCAGCAAGCATCTGAGCAACCGTTTTACCCCCACTCATATTTGTACGAAGCGCTTCGGTGACATGGTTAGGCATACTCAGATCTAGATTACGCATCATCGTCACAAATTCTGAACGGTCGGAAATTTGCAAACGTGGATTTGAAGCGAGCTCATCTTTGATTGTTGAGTGGCTACGTCCCTTGTAATCATGTGCAGGATAGACCAAAAGTGATGGGTCAAGTTTCAGCAAACGATTAAACAGACTGTCATAGAGCGCATCAGGATCGCCGCTTGGCAAGTCGGTTCGCCCTGTAGCCCCGATTAGTAATGTATCTCCTGTAAATACCCGATCCTGAACCTGTATACACATTGAATCTCCGGTATGACCTGGCGTGTACAGGATCTGCAGGCGGAGTTTTCCGACAACCAGTGATTCACCATCATCTAGACGTAAATCAACGAAAGGAGCAGGACTGGTTCGATACATCACTACAGGCACTTTCAGTTTTTTAGCGAGTTGCAGGGTTGCCGAAAAATGGTCAGCATGGGTGTGAGTGTCAATTAAGTAATGGATACGTAGACCATCACGTGCCGCCAAAGCAATGTAACGATCGATTAGACTAATTTCAGGATCAATAAGCACTGCTACACAGGTATCCTCACAGCCGACTAGGTAAGATTGGCAGCCACCGGCGGCTAGTTGTTCGAATATCATTATCGCTCCTTAATTTAATCGTTTGACCACAGTAATATCTTAATCATACCGCGTTGTTGAATGCACTAGATTGCCATTAATACAATAAAATACTCTCGCTGGTTTAACGACTTGAGCTTATTTGTTGACAAATACATTCAGTTTTTTGTTGAGATAATTTCACCCCCACTTTTTGCCTAGTTCATCTAGACTGGCATTTTGTAAATCCTCTGGACTCATCACAATACGAAATTTACAACTGGCTTCGAAGTTGAGAAAAAATGGCTCTGAAATAAAAGGGATATCCGATGGTGATTTTAGGTCAACAATGAAAATTCCACCTCGTTTTCCATCTTGCTCTGTGAAATAGGCTAGCTCGGGCTTGATGGTTTCTAGAATACGTTCAAGGATATTACCCACCTTGCCATTTCTGACTAGAGAGTTAAAAGGTTCAAGTGGAAATTCAACATTAAGTAACATTTTCATGTCCTAGCTCCTCTTATTACGGCATTTGAAGGCGGTGTCGTATACGCCTAAAAGCGGTGAGTTTTAATAATAATATCTAATCACAGTTATAAGATTAATAAATCAATAGATCGAGGTGGCTTAGTCAATTTTATTAATCTCACTTTGTTACTACATATCAGTTATTTTGAATATCATGAGCAAGACGATGAGTTATGACTGATTGAAAACCAGCATTATGAAGATACTCAAGCGTTTTCTCTTCCCCCCACATTGCTCCCAAACCTTCTCCACCTTGTGCTAGTGATACGGTCATGTATGGCATCAAAGGTTGTGATGAAGTCGTATGCTTCGACATTAGTCGTTTGGTCGAAGTCACTTAAATCAATGACTTTAAAGTCTACATTGTCATGACCCGCCGTTAAGGCCTCTTGTTGTGCGTAGGTGATTGCTTCCTGAGAAAGGTCCATTCCTACAAACGCGCTAGCAGGGTAGAGTGCGGCTAGTCTGTTGAGGATGCGTCCTCTTCCACAACCGACATCAAGGACTAGACTGCCTTTCAATAAACGATCGTGTAGACTCGGCACGAGAGGGATAATATGAGTCTCAAGAGAAGATAGAACAGACTGACCGCTGTCTTCAGCCATGACCTCATGGAACCGAGTATATTTCGAGTACGATACGCCACCGCCATTTCTGAAGCACTCAACAATTTCATCTTCGACAGTGGCAATCAGTGGAATGTACTGTACAAACACCGCCATATTATCTGAGGAAGCTTCGCGCGTAAGAAAGGCTGCATGCTCCTTAGGGAGCGAGAACTGCATGGTTAGGGGATTAATGTCGATAACTTTGCCCGTAACCATTGCACCTAGCCATTCACGTACATAACGCTCATTGAGACCGACTCGCTCGGCGATTCCGTTCGATGTGGCGGGTGACATATCGTTCATGGCATCGAATAATCCACTGCGGTGATCAACGGAAATCATGAGACACAGTGCGCCATGGTTTAGCGTGGTCAGCATATTTTCAGCAAAAGCTTCTGCCTTTGCAGTATTAAAATTAGATTTAACGTCTTTTGTAGCCATACACTAGTCCTCAGAAGTTGAGCCAACAACTGTGCTGTATGATTTTTACCTCTATACCCATCCCACTTCAAGTTGCAGGAATTAGCACCTGAAAATTATCATTAATTCTGCCAGCTAACATTTTAGCTAGACTTGGAAGTGTATTGATGAAGAAATTATCAATCGCCTCTCGAAATTCTTTTGCTGTAGAAAAATAAGTATTATTCCTAACATGCTCATTCATGACTTTCCATAGCCGTTCTATCGGATTTAAGTTGGGACTGTATGGCGGT
>JAGXHJ010000111.1 GCA_024636315.1 Methylophaga sp. | reverse complement strand
ATGGTCAATCAGCATTGAATCGGCAAAACTAGTTTGTTGTAGGTTTTTCCACGCCATGTATGAGCCCATTCCTGATGATTTTCGTAGGGTGTATTATCTCATTTCTAGTATGTTTTTGCCGGTTTCGTGCAAAGGTCTCGCATTGCTAAGATCCGTTGTATTGATGAATAATGTCGATCAAATAGCTGGGCAATTTGGTGGAGTTATTCACCTTTCTTCCTGTGCTTCCACATCACGGCTTTCTGACTTTCTGTGTAATAAATTCTAGGTCTTTGTTGCATCGATCGGTTGAATCCACAAGCCATAGCGGACATTATAAGTTTGGTTATGCGCTTGTTGTAATCGTTCATCTAAAGATGGAATCGGTTTCTTTGAGACTCTGTCTAAATTGGCGAGGTGACATACTGTATTTCATTTTAAATACACGACTAAAATGCGCCATATTATTAAAGCCTGATTGCATTGCTAATTCAGTAATTGATTGATGTGAATACCTATGGCTACCCAACAGGCTGCGTGCTAAACATAACCGTTGTTGAGTTACATAACGCATTAATGATGTTGTTTCGGTGTTGAACAAGTTATTGATATATCGGACAGACAAGCCTACTGCTTGAGATATTATTTCTGGAGTCAGTTCACTATTGTCACAGTGTTTTCGGATATATTTTTTTACATGGAACAATGTCGAATTTTTGGTTCCAGATAAATGAATAGATCTAGGATTGAGCTGGTTAATTGATAGGCTCAATATATCCATAACTGGCTCTGTCATTTCAAGAAACGAAGACTTATCAATGCAATCTAGTTGATTTACAGTGGTTTGAATATACGATGAGGTAACGGCGCCTATTCCTGATTTAGCAGAAATTTTATTTGCTGTGAGATTAGCTACATTATGAATTCTTTGATCCAACAATTGTCGTGGGATTGAGATAAGAATTTTAGAGGCCGCTTGAGGCATGGTAATTCGGTGCCACTCGGTTGCATCATATAATGCCATATCCCCTTTTTCCAAAAACACTTCACGGCCACCTTGTTCAAGCTTATATTTTCCAGAAGTGAGTAATACTGCAAAATAACAATCTTGTTCAATTTCAGTAGGTTCTTGAGATAAACGCTCAATTTTAAGTGAATTAGTTCTGATTGGTGAGAGCCGCACGCCACTTTGCAATGGATAGATGGTCATATCGTTAAATATTGGTTCGTCTTTATGTGGAGTAACGTCTACATTGGCATACTCTCGCCCAATAATTTCTTTCAACCACTCTAAACGAGATGTCATTGACTGATTATCAGTAGAAAAGTGTTGGCCGCCTAATCTAGCCAGACTGCTCCTATCATAAGGTTTAGGTTTTCTATTGCTTATCTGATTATCTTTCATCGTTACTTACCGCCATCTCAGTCAAGTTATAACGCACTTTGAGTAAAGCTCTCTTTCTATATATCCGAATAATAACATAATGGAATTATTGCATATTATTGAGGTATATCAAGATGAACCAAAATTCAAAACATGCAGGAAATATAGTATTGTTGAGGGGCATGCTTGTGGATATTAATGGCGTTATTATTAGCATGGAGTTTCGTTGGTATATATAACAACATTGAATTATTGAAAGATATTTTCCCTGTACGCCTGAACGTGTATTACAGGCACATTTAGATTTTCTCATTATGAGTGCCTTAATCTTAGGATTTTAGGCGGCTAAAATTCCACTTCCTTGGCATGTTAGATGGGCGATGTTGATTGTAATGTTCTAATGATCCTATAGGCCAGTAATTCTTATACATATAGTGACTATAATTTCCAGTAATCGGATAATCAGCCGAAAGCGGGAATTACGGTCTCTATGTCTATCCCCCTCTCTTCCAAAGTATATATTACTTAGTCCAATAGCTTGAGATACAGTGTCCGCTGAGGGTCGGCAACTGCCAGATAAAACCTAGCTTCGATAGCCGAAGTATCGATTCAAGTCTGAGCTATTACAACTCAATAGTGCGGTGGCAACTCATGTTGTGGCCCTGATTCCTGCTGACTCCCTGTCTGCATGGTGTTCATTTGTAGCTTCATTGTTTCAAGCATTAATTCTATGCGTGAAATTTGCTTTTGTTGGTCGATAATAACTTGGTTTAATTCTTCCAACAAACTATCTTGAAACGACATTTTCATTTGTAACTCGATAATCTCATCGTTCACTGTAGTCATCAGTCGTCACCATCATATGAAAGTGCAGGTCCTAACCAGCGTTCAGCGACATCCATCGTCCAACCTTTACGGGCGGCATAATCTTCAACCTGATCTTGGTCAATTTTACCCAAACCAAAATAACGTGATTCAGGATGAGCAAAATAGAAACCACTTACCGCTGCAGTCGGTAACATGGCAAAACTTTCGGTAATGGTCATACCGGCATTTTTTTCAGGTTCGAGTAACTGCCATAACATGCCTTTTTCAGTATGATCAGGGCAAGCTGGATAACCAGGCGCTGGACGAATGCCTTGATATTTCTCATCGATCAACGCTTCATTATCTAAGGTTTCATCGGGCACATAACCCCACAAATCTTTACGCACCAACTCATGCAAACGCTCGGCAAGCGCTTCTGCCAAGCGATCAGCTAAAGCTTTAAGCATAATGCTTTGATAATCATCATGGTCATCTTCAAAGCGTGCCACATGTTCATCAATACCAATACCAGCAGTAACAGCAAATGAGCCAATATAATCTTTTGCACCGCTGTCTTTCGGAGCGATAAAATCAGCCAGTGCAGCATTCGGTCGGCCTGGTGGGCGTTCGGTTTGCTGACGTAAGCTACGTAGCGTCATCAATACTTCGTTACGGCTATCATCGGTATAAATTTCGATGTCATCATCATTGACACTATTCGCGGGGAAGAAACCAAATACCGCACGGGCTTTCAACCATTTTTCATCAACAATCTTGGTCAGCATCGCTTTGGCATCACGGAATAAATTAGTGGCATGTTCGCCGACAATTTCATCATTTAAAATGCGTGGGTATTTACCCGCTAACTCCCATGCTTGGAAAAACGGAGTCCAATCTATCCGCTCAACCAACTCAGCTAAGGGATAATCCTCAAAATTTTGCACACCTAAATTTTTAGGTACAGTGGGTTGATAGGCCTGCCAATCAATTTTAGTTTTATTTGCACGCGCAGCAGCAATAGTGAGTTGGCGACGGGTGTTTTTTCGACCTTTATGACGTGCACGTTTATCAGCATAATCTGCTTTTATTTTAGCGATATAGGCATCACAAGTACTCGCGGTAACTAAGTTTTGGGCGACACCTACAGCACGTGATGCATCTTTTACATAGATTGTAGCACCGTGATAGTTTTGATCTATTTTAACCGCAGTGTGAATCGTTGATGTTGTTGCACCACCGATCATCACTGGCAACTGAAAACCAAGACGTTCCATTTCTTTTGCAACGTGTACCATTTCGTCTAACGATGGCGTAATAAGGCCTGACAAACCAATAATATCGACTTTTTCTCTTTTGGCGGTTTCAAGAATATCAGCACATGACACCATGACGCCCATATCGATAATTTCAAAATTATTACACTGCAAAACTACGCCAACAATATTTTTACCGATATCATGTACGTCACCTTTAACAGTGGCCATTAATATCTTGCCATTGTTAGTGCTTACATCGCCTTCTTCTTTTTCATCTTCGATAAAGGGCATTAAATAAGCGACTGCTTTTTTCATTACCCGTGCTGATTTAACGACTTGCGGTAAGAACATTTTACCTTCGCCAAATAAGTCACCGACTACATTCATACCGTCCATTAAAGGACCTTCAATAACATGCAGTGGTTTTGCCGCATTTTGACGGGCAAGTTCGGTATCCCCATCAATATAGTCAGTAATACCTTTGACTAAAGCATGTTCAAGGCGCTTTTCTACTGGCCAACTACGCCATTCGAGGTCTTCTACCCTCTCAACTGTTTTACCATCGCCTTTATATTTTTCAGCGATATCTAATAAACGTTCAGTCGCATCTTGGCGACGATTTAGCACAACATCTTCTACCCGTTCGCGTAGCTCTTCTGCTAGATCATCGTAAATCGCTAATTGACCAGCATTAACGATCCCCATGTCCATACCCGCTTTGACCGCATGATATAAAAACACAGCATGAATGGCTTCACGAATCGGATTATTACCACGGAAAGAGAATGACACATTACTGACACCACCACTGATCAAGGCATGAGGTAGCGCTTGCTTGATATCTTTGATGGCTTCAATGAAATCAACTGCATAATTATTGTGTTCATCAATACCAGTAGCAATCGCAAAGATATTGGGGTCAAAAATAATATCTTCGGGTGGGAAGCCTACTACTTTGGTCAACAGCTCATAGGAACGTGTACAAATCTCACGTTTACGTTGACGGGTATCTGCTTGGCCCACTTCATCAAAGGCCATCACGATCACCGCTGCACCATAGCGTCGTACTAATCTAGCTTGTTCGATGAATTTTTCTTCGCCCTCTTTCATACTGATTGAGTTGACGATACCTTTACCTTGAATACATTTTAGGCCGGCTTCTATGACTTCCCATTTAGAAGAATCGATCATGATCGGCACACGGCTGATGTCTGGTTCTGAAGCGATAAGATTCAAGAAAATAACCATCGCTTCTTTCGAATCTAACATGCCCTCATCCATGTTGATGTCGATGATTGGCGCACCACTTTCGACTTGCTGGCGAGCGACATCAAGTGCCGTATCGTAGTCGCCTTCTTTGATCAATTTTGCAAAACGAGCAGAGCCGGTAACGTTGGTACGTTCACCAACATTGACATACAGACTTTCCGGCGTAATGGTGAATGGCTCAAGGCCGCTTAAACGACAATGATGATTATTTTTAGCTGGAATGCGCGGTGCAATGTTTGCGACTGCATCAGCAATAGCTTTGATATGAGCAGGGGCGGTACCACAACAACCACCGATAATATTCAGAAAGCCACTTTGTGCCCATTCTTTAATATGTAACGCCATGGCTTCAGGTGATTCATCATATTCACCAAATTCATTCGGTAAACCAGCATTAGGATGTGCGCTAACATGGCAGGTCGCTATCCGAGAAAGTTCTTCGACATATTGACGTAATTGTTCAGCACCTAAAGCACAGTTCAAACCGATGCTGATAGGTTGCACATGCGACAAGGAATTCCAAAATGCTTCCGTAGTTTGACCTGACAAGGTGCGGCCACTGGCATCGGTAATGGTGCCTGAAATCATGATCGGGAAATGAATCTTATGCTGATCAAAGTAGGTTTCAATCGCAAACAATGCTGCTTTAGCATTTAAGGTATCAAAGATAGTTTCAACTAATAATAAATCGGCACCACCATCAATAAGGCCAGCAATAGATTCTAGATAAGATTCCACTAATTCATCGTAACTTACATTACGAAAACCCGGATTATTCACATCAGGTGAAATACTCGCAGTACGATTTGTTGGGCCCAATACGCCTGCAACAAAGCGCGGTTTGTCTGGATTTTGAGCGGTAAATTCATCTGCCACTTTACGTGCTAATACCGCTGATTCTTTATTTAACTCATAAACCAAACTTTCCATTTGGTAATCAGCCATCGCGATGGATGTACCATTAAAGGTATTCGTTTCAACAATATCTGCGCCGGCTTCAAAATAGGCCCGGTGAATATCACTGATAATTTTAGGCTGCGTTAATGATAAAAGATCATTGTTCCCTTTCACATCACAAGGGTGGTCAGCGAAACGTTCACCACGATAATCCGCTTCTTCAAGTTTGTAACTTTGGATCATTGTCCCCATAGCACCATCTAGGATAAGGATTCGTTGTTGTAATAGTTGATGAATTTTATGTGTTGATGCAGTCAAAACCAGCGTTCCTTTTGGGGGAATATCTTAAAATTAGTCAGACATTATATCAGAACAAATCCCCCTTAAATCATCACAAAAAAAGTTATACATATCGCCTTCCATCATCGTTAAACTTAGATCATAATCAACTTGGAAACAAACTAGAGACAGTCTAAATTTAATAGCTAAGGAATAATCAATGATTAAACGCGCTATCACCGGTAAACGTCTATTTGTACTTGATACCAATGTTTTAATGCATGATCCCACTGCTTTATATCGTTTTGATGAGCATGATATTTTTCTACCCATGATTGTCTTAGAGGAGCTTGATCGCGGTAAAAAAGGTTTGTCTGAAGTATCGCGTAATGTCCGCCAAGTCAGTCGCTTTCTTGATGAATTGATGTTGCAAGCAGGTGACACTGAAGCCATTGCGAGCGGCATACAATTACCGACTGTCGCCAACAATGACACGCCAAAAGTCAGTGGTCGCCTGTTTTTCCAGACCACTCAAATGATCCACGATCTGCCCAAAGAATTACCGGGGCAATTAGCCGACAATGCCATTTTAGGCATAGTAATAAGCCTACAAAAATCAAACCCTGACACTACTGTCACCTTGGTTTCTAAGGATATCAACCTGCGAATTAAGGCCACCGTTTTAGGTGTTCATTCGGAAGATTATTTCAATGACAAAGTGCTGGATGATGTTGATCTTCTTTACCGTGGTTCAGCGGAACTCGTCGCTGATTTTTGGGATGATCTCAACCGTCTAGAATCTTGGACCAAAGACGGTCATACCTATTATCAAATTGAAGGTGACATCGTTAAAGATTGGTACCCCAACCAACTTATTTACTCTCCTGGCGAAACCAACGCTATTGAAGCTATCGTTCACAGCAAAAAAGATTCTGTAGTCAACATTAAACTGCTCCATGATTACCGTAAAGATAATCACGCTGTCTGGGGAATCACCGCGCGCAATCGCGAACAAAACTTTGCACTGAATTTATTGATGGATCCAGAAGTCGACTTTGTCAGTTTATTAGGCCAAGCAGGTACCGGTAAAACACTACTAACCCTCGCAGCGGCGCTAACTCAAACCATTGAACATAAACGTTATCTAGAAATCATAATGACCCGAGTTACTGTACCCGTTGGTGAAGATATTGGTTTTTTACCAGGTACCGAAGAAGAGAAAATGACACCTTGGATGGGTGCGCTTATGGATAACTTGGAAGTACTGAACAAAACTGATATCAGTGGCGGAGAGTGGGGAAAACAAGCAACCAATGATTTATTACAAAGCCGGATTAAAATTCGTTCGCTAAACTTTATGCGTGGCCGAACTTTCCTTAATCGTTTCCTGATTATCGATGAAGCACAAAACTTAACCTCTAAACAAATGAAGACGCTGATAACCCGTGCGGGTCCTGGCACTAAGATTGTTTGCTTAGGTAATATTACTCAAATCGACACACCATACTTAAGTGAAACCACTTCGGGTTTAACCTATGTGGTCGATAGATTTAAGAACTGGGAGCATAGCGGTCACATTACCTTATTACGTGGCGAACGTTCTCGTTTAGCTGACTTTGCCTCTGAAAATTTATAAAGATTTTATATTTCTAAACTATCTGGCTATCTACATTAAGTAGCCCTATTCCGATTTAGGTCCCCGCTGGCACGGGGATCTAAGGGAGCTATTTATCACGTTAAAATGGTGAAAATAGCTTTTATATCATAATCATAATATCTAAAAATATGGCATAATCATCAACAAATACAGTTTAGATTATTATGCTTTCTCAATACTTTTTGAGATGAAGTCTTCTTAATATTGAGTTTTAAAACATAGCATTTTAATAGCTCATCAAGCATTATTTAGGATGTTTACAATGGAAAATATGTCAGAATTCAATAATGATCGTCGTGATTTTTTTCGCATTAATGACATGATCTATATTGATGTTACAGAACTAAATTAGGGACTAACATACATTAATACTATTCCCCTATAAGCAGTGTAAAATAATGTTCAAGAACAAAAGGATATGATAATGAACTTAACCACTGATATATCAACAAAATACACCAATACTATAAGTACTTTTGAGTTAT
>JAGXHJ010000010.1 GCA_024636315.1 Methylophaga sp. | reverse complement strand
CGGATTGCTCTACAGAGCAATGTGCAAGTCGACATGGACGCAGGACGGCTGGTGAATTATTAACCGTCACGTACTCCTCAGCAAAAAGGGCGACTTGGATGTCCCGTTTTTGTATCCTGGGGATCGTGACTCGCTTGACAATGGTATTATCAACCAGCATACCCACGCCAAGCGCTAAACCGCCTAGTGTCATAATATTCAGTGTTAATCCTCCTAGCCCCATCAAAACACAGGTAAACATGATGGCAATAGGGATGGCACTACCAATAATTAGTGTCCGACGTAAATTCCCGAGGAAAAGGTAGACCATCGACATGGCTAAAAAAGCACCCGTAGTGGCGGCAAGACTAGCATTTTTGAGGGATTGCAGAATATATATCGACTGATCGCTCACCGTGGTTAGCGTGACATCTTCTGGCAGAATATTTTGTGTTTTGAGCCAGACAAGGCGCTCTTTGACGGCTTGAACCACCGCCGTGGTATTAGCGGTAGGTTGTTTTTGAATGGATAGTTTGACGCCACTTATGCCATCGGCACGAACCTTAACGCGTTCTTCTATATTGGTATCGATGATTTGGGCTACATCACTTAAATAAACGGTATTACCCGCATTGTGAGCAATAGCTAGATTTTTAATGTCTGTGAGCGAGTTTAAACGACCACTAATGCGCCCAGTGACTTCATGGGCTGGCATTTGCAAACGACCCATTGCTTCATCTTTATTTGATGTTTGCAGTGCATCAATAATGTCTTTGTAACTTAGCCCTATGCCAGCCAAACGTTGTTGGTCAGGTATCACTTGAATTTCGCGAATCAACCCGCCACCGACTTCGGCTGAGGCAACACCGGGCACATTTATAAACCACTTACTAAAAACATCATCCACCCAACTTCGCAGTTCGGTATCGTTTCGTAACTCCGAACTAATAACTAATAACAAACTCCATTACCGGAATTTGAGAGGGATCTAACTTGTAGATTGTCGGTGGATCTATGGTGTCGGGTAAAAAGCGTTTTGCCCGATCAAGTCGAGTACTAGCATCACGTAGTGCGATATCAATATCTTTGCCATAATCAAACGAGAGATCGACGGTTGCTATGCCCCGTTCAGTATGAGACTGAATGCCAATTAAGTCTTCGGTGATAGCCAGTTGTTCTTCTAGTTGCCTAGTAACACTGTCTTCCAGTACTGATGCAGGCACGCCATTATCAATAATACGGACGCGAACCTCGGGATAGATAATTTCTGGTAAAAGGTCAATGGCTAGGCGGGTGAGGGTAAAAAGCCCGATAATCACTACTGTTAAGGCGATCATACTGACGCCTATTGGGTGACGAATCGACCATGCTGCAATGCTACTTTTATTCATTTGGTGTTTGTTGTGCTAGCGCTGGAACATTGACTATGGTGACTTCTTTGTTGGCATGCAGATTAGTATAACCACGCACTACGACAGCTGCGCCCTCAGTTAAGCCGCTGACAATCTCGACTTGATCATTGACATTTAAACCTATCACTATGGGCGTTCTTTGTGCCTTTTGCTCACTATCGATAGTGAAAACATAATCACCCTGAGTTGAACGGCGAAGTGAGGTGAAAGGAATTAATAAGCGTTTAGCTTGCTCAGTTTTTAAGGTGACGCGAACCAATTGACCGGGTCTGGCACCTCTCGGAACAGGTTTGAGGGTAATTTCAACGATACCGGTACGCGTAAAAGGATCTAGATTGGGGTAGATGCGAGTAATTGTGCCGTGTAATGGCGGGTCAATAGCACCTAATGCATCAATCGTAAGTTGTGGTTTGTCGCCGACGTGCAATTTATTAATAAGTAATTCTGATACTGCGACTTCAGTAATGAGCGAGCTTTGATCGGAAAGGGTTAATAAGTGGCTATAGCGTTCTGCAATATTGCCTTGCTCACTATGTCGTTCGCTGACAATACCTGATATTGGTGCGCGGATAACGGTGAAATCTAGGCGGGTTAATAGCGCATGCTCATCTGCTTTGGCTACCGCAAGCTCAGTTTCCACCCGAGTTATCTCAGTTTGCGGGGTTAAACCTTTGGCAGCCAAGCTTTTAAAGCGTAATAGGTCTTGTTCTGCTTTGCGTCGCAAGGCCTGAGTGCGTTCTAGTTGTGCCTTTAATAAGCGATCATCGAGTTTGGCGACGATATCGCCTTTTTTTACCTGGTCATTTTCATAAAAGGGCAGAGCTGTAATTTGACCTTCTTCTTGATTGTAAATCTGGATTTCGCGTAGGGCTTTTAATGTCCCATTGCGTTCGCGTTCGATAGTTAAAGTTTGGCTTTGTGCGGTGATTATTTCAACGAGATGTGGTTTGGCAGTCTTTTCGACCGGAGCAGCTTGTTCAGTGCAAGCCGTAGTCATTAATATGGCGGCGGTTATAACTAAGAACAAGGCATTACGCATAGTCGATTTACTCAAAGGGCTTGCAATCAAAGCGGCAGAAAGGCTAACGTAAAAATTTTTTGAGTCATCCATTATGCCGAGCCTTATTAAAAACACTTGTTTTAGATAGCTACTAGCATAGACTTAATTGTTACTTACAAAACAAGCATTTCAGCGAGACTGATAGTCGTTATAGTTGTTTGTTCTTTTGCTACTAGTTTGTCTTGTTCGGTGTTGTAACCCCAGTCGGCAAAAAATAATTGTACATTAGCTAATCGACTATCATCATTAACATTGATCAGCGTGGGAAGCCTATCTTCTACAAAGACAATATGATGATCAAGGTGACTTGCTGATAAATCGGCCAAAATTTGTTGCTTGCTTAATTCGCGCTCTAAGCCGTAAATGTGTTTTTCAGGAAATATAATGTTATTTGCTTTAAGTATTTGACTGACAAAACGCTCTTGTTTAGTGGTTATTATGTAGGTGAGCTGATTATCAATTGTACGAAGTTTTTCAGCAATGCCTTCAAATAGCGGATTCATCATTATCCATTCATCAAGATGGTCATGAATCCAAGTATCGCGGTGCTCGCCAAAGCGACGCTTAAGGCCTGCTACGTTTAGCTCATCACGCCTGATGATGGTTTTAATCTGAATAGCAAATTGATCTAATAAAAGGCGAGGAGATATACCCTCAAAAAGCTTACGCATTATTAGTATGGCTTCATAGCCTGTTTCCATGACCGGCCTAACTTGACGAAATTTTTCGAGCATATCAGAAGGTATTTCGGTCGGCATATCTGGCCAGAGTTGACTGGCTACTTTCCAGCCAGTCATTCCTGTTTCGATGGCGCTATCACAGATAACACCATCGAAATCGAGAGCGTAGAGTTTAGTTTTAGACATGGAATCTATTTCAAGATGCAGTGTTTGGCAAAATCAGACGCTTGATTAGCTGACCAGTCACCTGATGGTGTTGCTTTCATATCTGCGCACCATTGATCGCTACCTACTTCTGGTGAGCAAGCTGTGATGGTTAATAGAAAAAATAATGCTATTAGGCCTGCAATCAATTTATTTATAGCTGTCATGTCATGTTCTCGAAAAAGTGGTTTATCGGGTTACTCGAACTGCACCATTGAGTGTCATTAGGCGTACACGGTCGCCAACTTGGAATGGATTATTAGGTTCGTATTGTTGTACGACTGAAATGGTCTCTCCCGAATTTTTGCGGATAACCAATTCTACGCCCTGCTCTTTGGTAATCGCTTCTTCGGCCGCGCTACCTGCTAAGCCACCGGCAACGGCGCCAACAACAGTGGCAATAATTGCGCCTTTTCCACCACCAACCGTACTGCCAGCAACACCACCAACGACGGCGCCAGCTGCTGTACCAATGGGTGTTTTAGTACCTTCAATAACCACCATGCGTACTGCATCGACAGTACCGTATTGTACGTTTTGTACTTGGCGGGCATCATCGCGCGAATAAGTATCGCCTTGTAAACTGCTTGCGCAACCGCTAAGCGCCAGAGAACTGGATATTATGATTAATGTTGCTAGTTTTTTAATATTCATTTGTGAGCCTCTTATGTTGTTAGGTAACTGCCGATTAGACAGCAATACTGTGAATTTTATCCTGCTCAAAGACTAGTTTGCCATCAAATATTGTGTGACTGACTTTGTTATTAAATAACCAGCCAGAAAATGGGCTGTTTTTACCTGCACTTACAAAGCTATGGGGGTGGCATTCATTGTGGATATTCGGGTTGAAAATACAAATGTCTGCTTGAGCCCCTATTTTTAGTTGACCCGCATCAATGCCGAGAATATCAGCAGGGTGAGATGTTAAGCTGGCAATGGCTTGGTGGAGTGTTATTTCCTCATCGTCCACTAGTTTCATGGTCAGTGCGAGTAATGTTTCTAGTCCTGAAATTCCTGGCATTGTTTCTGCAAAGGGACCTAGTTTGGCATCATTATCTAGTGGTTGATGGTGAGAGCTGATCGCTGAAATGATGCCCTCACGCAGACCCTGTTGCAATTGTTCACGATCTCGAATACTGCGTAATGGCGGCATAACGTGACTGAGCGTGTCGTAATTGCCAATATCATGCTCACTAAGATGTAGATGATGAGCACTGACATCAGCAGTGACTGCTAGGCCTTTGTTTTGTGCGTCCTTAATCAGTGTTACCGTTTTGCCGCAGGAGATATTGTGAAAGTGTGCACGTACTCCTGTAAGCTCAATTAACAAAAGATCACGGGCAACTGCAATTGTTTCAGCTGTCTCCGGAATGCCCGTCAGCCCTAATCTGGCACTTATCGCGCCTTCATGGACGCAACCATTACCTTGAAGCCAGGGATCGATGGAATTGATAAATAAAGTCAGATCCAAGGTTGCAGCATATTCCATCGCTCGACGTAAAATAAGACTGTTTTTAATTGGCGCTAGACCATTGCTTACACCTATACAGCCCGCCATTTTGAGCGCCGCCATTTCAGTAAGTAATTCGCCTTGCAATTTTTGTGTCAATGCACCGATAGTGTAGACCATGGCTCGACCCGCTTTTTTAGCGCGATCTTCAATTAACTCTACGACGGCAGGCGTGTCAATTACCGGATCCGTGTCAGGAGGGACGCAAAGTGAGGTGATACCGCCGGCTACCGCAGCAAGGGTTTCACTTTCAATCGTTGCTGTATGTTCTTGCCCTGGCTCGCGGAGACGGGCATTTAAATCAACTAAACCTGGGCAGACAATTAAACCTGTGGCATCAATTGTTTGGTCAGCTACGAAGCCATCAAGATGAGTACTGATAGCGACAATTTTGCCATCACGGATAAAGATATCTTGTTGGGCATCAATTTGGCTTGCAGGATCTATTACGCGACCATTTTTTATGTGAAGATTCATGCCGTCACCTCATGAAGTTCTGCTTGCGATCCAAGTGTCATTGACATGATGGCCATTCGTACGGCGATGCCATGTGTAACTTGTTCTAAGATAACAGATTGTGGGCCATCAGCTACTGCAGACGCGATTTCAACGCCACGGTTAATTGGACCTGGATGCATCACGATCGCATCCGGTTTAGCTAGGCTTAATTTTCGTTCGGTTAAACCATAACATTGAAAATATTCTTTAGCACTTGGCAACAGCGCACCCTGCATTCTTTCGTTCTGTAATCTGAGAGTGATTACTACGTCTACGTCTTTTAATCCGGCATCCATATCATGGTAAACATGTACGCCTAGCGTTTTACAGTCAGTTGGTAATAAGGTTTTGGGGGCAATAACTCGAATTTCGCCGACGCCGAGTGTAGCTAAAGCTTGAATTTGAGAGCGAGCAACACGGGAATGTAATATGTCACCAATGATAGCAACGCGAAGGTCAGGGAAGTGCTGTTTGTGACGACGGATGGTGAACATATCCAGCATGGCTTGGGTTGGATGAGCATGGCAACCATCGCCGGCATTAATCACACTGACATGTGGGGCAACATGTTGTGCGATAAACTCAGCTGCACCGCTCTGATTGTGGCGAACGACAAACATATCACTGTGCATGGCTTCTAAGTTATGTAGCGTGTCACGAAGGCTTTCACCTTTTGAAGCTGATGAGGTATTAATATTTAGGCTGATGACATCAGCAGATAGACGCTTTGCCGCTAGTTCGAAAGTGGTGCGAGTACGAGTGCTATTTTCAAAAAATAGATTCACAATCGTCTTACCACGTAATAGTGGCACCTTTTTAACTTGTTGATGAGAAATGCTAGAAAACTGCTCAGCGCGATCCATTATTTCTGTTAATAAGGGACGTTTTAGCCCTTCAATGCTGAGAAAATGATGGAGACGTCCGCTGTCAGTAAGTTGATTATGCGACATCATTTTCTCCTGCTTTTGCTGTCGACAGCGTTAATGTTAAGCCATTGTTATTGTTTAGTTTTATGTGTTCATTCTCGGTCATGGTGAGTGACTGACCAATAATGTCTGCCTGTACCGGTAACTCACGACCATTTCGCTCTATCAGCACGGCAAGAGTGACACTCGCAGGTCGGCCATAATCAAAAATTTCGTTTAGCGCTGCACGTATAGTTCGACCACTATATAAAACATCATCCACCAACAATAAATGACGATCATCGACGGCAAAAGGCAGATCTGATGGTGTTACTTGCGGATGCATGCCAATACGAGTGAAGTCATCTCGATAATAGGCAATATTGAGCGTGCCTAGCGGCGCGTCAAAGAAATCTGCCCCTAAAATTTCTGCGAGTTGCTTTGCGACCCAAACGCCACCCGTGTGGATGCCTATCAATAAAGGTTTTTTGCCGTCTAGTACTTGGTTTATTTCGTCCGCCATAGCAAGAAGCAAGGTTTGGATGTCCGTGTTTGTTGCAGGTATTGTCATTGTTGATTCAACCATGATTGAAGAATAAGTTGTGCTGAGATGCGATCAACATCACCCCGTCGTTTGGATTGCATTTTGTCACGAATGCCTAGTTGTTCCAATGCCTCATAGGTGCTTAGTCGCTCATCTTGCCATTCAACAGGAAGTTGAAAACGACCATTTAGTCTATTGCCAAACTTTCGGCATGCCGCCGTCATATCTTGCTCGGTGCCATCCATATTAAGTGGCAGGCCAACGATTAATAACTGAGGTTGCCATTGTTCAATGACTTTTTTGATGTCATTCCAATCGGGAATGCCATCACGCGCTTTAATAACAGCAATTCCGCTAGCGCTGCCCGTGAGCTCTTGGCCAACAGCCACACCAATATTTTTCAGTCCAAAGTCAAAGCCAAGTAGGGTGCGAGGAGTGGTCATGCATGTCCCATCGAAAGTGTCATCAGATTCATATCGACACCTAATAACTTACCTGCCGCTAACCAGCGTTGATCGGCAGGCATCTTAAATAAGATGTCCTTGTTTGCATATACTGTGAGCCAGCTATTGTCGGCTAATTCCTGCTCTAGTTGGCCGCTTTCCCAGCCTGCATAACCGAGCGTGATTAAAAAGTTGTCTGGACCAGCCGGCGTGCCAACGGTTTCTAAAATATCGGTCGAGGTTGTCAGGTATAGCTCATCATCTAAGGCTTTAGTACTTATCCATTGATGAGGGCTGTCATGAATAATCATGCCTTGTTCTTTTTGTACTGGGCCGCCAAATAATACCGAGGTAGTTTTAGTTATAGGAGCAAGATTGTCGATCTCTAAATGGGTAAACAGTTCCTCAAGCATGATTTGGGTGGGACGATTAATAATCAGCCCCATCGCGCCATCTTCATTATGCTCGCAAATATAGATAACCGAACGATAGAAAAATGAATCTATCAATGTCGGCATGGCAATAAGGAAATGATGTTGTAGTGATTGTTCCATAAGCATTAGAAAAAAGTAAATCCTACTTGGAATAAACGTTCAACTTCTTTGACATAACGTTTATGTATTAGGAATAAAATAACATGATCTTCGGCTTCGATCACACTGTCATGGTGAGTGATGATTACCTGTTCACCCCTTACGATAGCGCCAATGGTCGTGCCAGGCGGTAGGTTGATTTCATCAATACGACGACCTACAACCAGTGATGAGTTTTTATCACCATGAGCGATTGCTTCCATTGCTTCCGCTGCGCCACGTCGTAGAGAGTGTACCGCTACAATATCGCCACGGCGAATATGTGCCAATAAACTACCAATGGTTGCTTGCTGTGGCGAAAGTGCAATATCAATGCTACTACTTTCAATTAAATCAACGTATGCCGCTCGGTTAATTAATGATAATACCTTTCGTGCGCCTAAGCGTTTAGCTAGCATCGCCGACAGGATATTCGCTTCATCGTCATTGGTCAGGGCACAGAATAAATCGACTTTATCGATATCTTCTTCTTGTAGTAATTCTTCATTTGCCACATCGCCTAATAAAACGATGGTATTTGACAACTCTTCCGATAAAAATTCTGCACGTTTCGGATTAGATTCAATGACTTTGACCTGGTAATTATTTTCTAGTGCTTTGGCGAGTCGTTGACCAATATGGCCGCCACCGGCAAGCATAATTCGTTTATAAGGTTTATCCATCCGACGAAGTTCACTCATTACGGAATGAATATCTTTTTTGGCTGCAATAAAAAATACTTCGTCATCTGCTTCAATAACGGTTTTGCCTTTAGGAATGATCGGATAACCATTTCTAAATATAGCGGCGACTCGTGTCGGTGTCTTTGGGATATGGATGCGTAAATCAGATAAGGGACTACCAACGAGTGGACCGCCGTGAAAAGCTTTCATGGCAACTAGTTGGACTTTACCTTCGGCAAAATCAAGAACCTGCAGTGCATTAGGGTGATTAATCAATCTTTCAATATAATCAGTAACAATTTGCTCTGGACTGATCAGCATATCAATGGCGATAGCATCATTACCGAACAGTTCCGGCTTGGATAGGTATTCTGTGCTACGAATTCTGGCGATCTTGGTGGGTGTTTTATAGAGACTATGACAAATTTGGCAGGCGATCATATTCGTTTCATCACTATTGGTGACCGCTAGAATTAAGTCAGCATCTGCGGCACCTGCTTGCGCTAAAACATCTGGATGAGAAGCATGGCCTTGTATGGTACGAATATCGTAGTGATCTTGTAGTTTTAGTAATAGCTCACTATTTGAGTCAACGACGGTAATATCATCATTTTCTCTTACAAGAGATGCTGCTACAGAAGCGCCAACTTGTCCGGCTCCGAGAATCAGAATTTTCATATTACTACCTTAAACCTGTTTACTATCAATATCTAACGAGCGAAGTTTGCGATATAAATGAGTGCGTTCCATACCTGCAAGCTTGGCTGCTTTACCTACATTGCCTTCAGTTTCTTGTAATTTTTGTAATAAATAAATGCGTTCGAATTGTTCTCTTGCCTCACGTAGAGGTAAGTCGTAATTAATGCTGTTTAGTTCGTTGGCCTGAGTCTGTTGTTCAGAGGTCTCGCGTAAAGTTTGATCCACTTCAGCGACATCAATATCATCTAATTCGCCAAGTACTAATAAACGTTGAATAACATTTTTCAGTTCAAGCACATTACCCTGCCATGGGTGATTGCGTAAGCGGTTTTGTGCTGCAACGGTAAAGTGGCGGTAGGGCATGTCTGATTCGGTAGTTTGCTCATCGACAAAGTGATGAATCAATTCGGGAATATCTTCGATATGATCACGCAAAGGTGGGATAGCAAGCGTGATGCTATTGAGCTGGTATAACAGGCCTTCAGAAAAGCTACCATTATTAACCGCTAAGTCTAAAGAGTATTGAGTCGCACAAATTAATTGGCAATCAGCTAGCTTCTGGGTATTAAGCAGGTGAGAGAGTAGTGCTTGAGCAGCGGCTGGCAACAGTGATAGCTCATTAATAAACAGGCAGTTATTATGGGCTAGTGAAGTGAGCTTAAGACTGTCTGTTGGAAAGCTGGCCGGTGTTATTTCAATAAATTTACCAGAAGAAAACTTGCCTAAGCTGTGTAAGTAGTGAGCATAACAGTGCTTACCCGTGCCGCCCTCACCTTGCAACAAAATCGGCATGTCATGTTGTGCCACACGTTGCGATTGCTCACGTAACAGTGTTATTTGAGGGCTTTTTCCTACGGGAGCTTGAGCATAGTGTTGTCGAATAGCGGCTTTTTTATGGCTACTTTCAAGAGCAAGCTCAATGCTACGTAGTAGTTTCGCCATTGACAGCGGTTTTTCAATAAAATCATAGGCACCAAGGCGAGTCGCTTCTACAGCGGTTTCAATTGTGCCATGTCCCGACATCATAACGATGGTTATGCTCGGATCTTGCTGTTTAAATTCTTTGAGTAGACTAATGCCATCAACGTCAGGCATCCAAATATCGAGTAGGATAAGATTGGGTGAGCTCGAGGAAAAAGCCGCGCGGGCATCAGTACCATCGCCGGCAATCACAACGCGGTAACCTTCATCCTCAAGAATGTCTTTAACAAGCTCCCGAATATCAGGCTCATCATCAACAACCAAAATTAACGGTTTGTCTTGACTCACGGTATCGCACCCTCCAAAGGTAATCGAATGATTATACTCGCTCCAGCAGGAGTGAGGTTTTCAGCCCAAACGTGACCGCCATGTTCTTCAACAATCTTTTGGACAATGGCAAGGCCAAGTCCTGTGCCTTTTGTTTTATTACTGGCATAAGGTTCAAACAGCTTATTTTCCATATTGGCTGGAATGCCGGGTCCATGATCCGTAATACTAATTTCAAGCCACTGAATATTATCCTGTGTTACGGCCCGATAGCTGACAATGATATCAACCGCTAAATGAGCATCTTCACTCGCTTCAATCGCATTTTTAAGCAAATTATGCAGTATTTGTCTGAAGCGAACACTATCAATATTAACGGATATGTCTTGAGGGCTTTTTAATAAGATGAACTGATGACTGGTGTTGCTTTGATAGAGAGCGAGCACTTCACTTATAAGCTTGCCTATCGGCTGTATTTTTAATTGTAAGCCTGGGTTCCGCGCATAATCAGAAAAATCATTGACCATATTTTTCATGGCTTCAACTTGTTGTACGATGGTATTAGTGAGCTTGGTTAACGTGCTGGATTGATCTGCGGGTAGCATCGGCAAATATTTATGCTGTAAACGTTCGGCAGAAAGTTGGATCGGTGTAAGGGGATTTTTTATTTCATGCGCCAAACGCCTTGCGACTTCGCCCCAAGCGGCATTTCGTTGTGCTTGTAGCAGTGTGGTGACATCATCAAAAATAATGACCCAACCATTATCGTTAGGTAGTGGCGTGCCACGACACATCAGGGTTTGCATGGATTTTTTCTTTTGTAGCTCAATCTGTTGTTGCCAACTTTCGCCTTGTGCTATTTTTTGCTCGATAAGTTGAGTAAAGATAAGTAAGTGCGGGGCCTGAGAGGCAAGTCTGTCGATGGTGCTTTCTAGGCGCTGTTGCAGATTAAGGTGCAATATTTTGCTACTAGCGATATTGGCTGTACGTAAAAACAGCTTATTATCTATCGTAATTACACCACTGGATAAACTTCCTAATACAGTGGTGAGATAGTTGGTTTGCTGTTCTAATAAGCGATGACTCTGTTCCGTCGCATTGCGTGAGGATGTAAGACGTTGGGTCATCTGGTTAAATGAACGAACTAAGAATCCGATTTCATCATGTCCCGAGACGTCAAGTTGTGTATCGTAATTACCTGATGCGACGGATTGTGTTCCTGCGGCGAGCGCCTGTAAGGGCTCGACTATCCGGCGCGAGATCCAAATGGCGAACCAGATTGAAGTCAGTATGGTGAGTAATACAATCAGACTCAGTGTCAGGGTGAATACGCTGATCAGTGGTTTCCGTAGATAACTGAGCTCTTTGTAATCGGTATAGGCTTCTTGAACTGTTTTGCCTAGTTCACTCAGGCGATCATTAACCGGAAATATAACTTGTAAAAAGCGCGTCTGAAGTACGCCCTGTTTCGGTGGCAATAGAACGGCGGCTCTTAGTTGTAAATTATCCTGTTCAGGATCCAGCGATATATAAGCATCTTGTGTTTCTAGCTGGTGAAAAATCGTTTCGCTGGGGCGACTGGGGATAAATATTACGGTATTTTCCATGCTTGATGTAATCAGTTGGCCATCCATTGTCCACAGACTCAGCTCTATCGCACCACTGAGTTTTGATAACTCGCGTAAGTTATGGTTAACATCTTGTTGTGGTAACTCATTTAACAACCCCGCCATCATTCTAGTCTGTCTTAGCAGGGTTCGCATGCGAATGCCAAAAGCGGAACGGCTTAATTCTAGTGAGTCATTAAGGGCTTGTTCGACTTTGACATCAAACCAGCTATTAATGCCACGATGCAAAAAGTGCATAGAAAAACTATAAACAACGGTTGTTGAAACCAGAATGAGTAATACAAATAAACTGACTAGGCGAACCGTTAGTCTCGATCCCGCTTGGTTGCTTTTGAAATCACGGTAAAGTCGAAACAGGCTACGACCTAAAATGCCCATTAATAACAATAGGGTGGCGATACCCAGTCCGAAAATGATTAAAAATAAGTCATTAAATCTCGAACTGTCTTGGGTGGCGGCGCTGAGCAAATAAGCCAGCGGCAATAGTAAGGCCGCCAGTGAAAAATAGGGTGCGGTGCCAGAGCTAAGACGTTTTATAAAGTTTAATGCCACTGTGCTGGTGTCCAAGGGCTAGTGAGATGCCATTTACTTGAAATGATCGCCCCCGGACGCATCGGCGTTGGTAATGCGTATAAATCAATGCCGCTTCGAAGCAGAAATGTCAGGTCATTGGTGTCGACCAGATATTCGGGTGGCAAGGTGAAATTTTGGATTTTTCCTAAGGCGTGTAGTGTGCCTTCAAGAGAGGGGAAGTGGCGCTCTTTTCCGGTGGCGAGGTCTTGTAAAATATATTGTTGGGCTAAGGCATGGTAGCGTAACTCATAGCTGATTTTAGTCCGCCATAGCGTTTCTTCCCACTGCCAATATTCGCCCAAAAGTGGCGTAATATCGAGGAGCTTAAACTCTTGGAAAAAAACGATGGGTATGCCGTTATCCAGTGCTTCAATCACTCGCGGAGTGAGTGGATAGTTTATTATTGCGTTGAGTACATGACCATTGCCAATTTTAGTGATGTGGGCAGAGGGTATGTCGAATGTGGTTGCCCGAACAGCATTAATACTGCTCAAAAAGAACAGTAGTGCGAGGAACCCATAAATTTTAGCGATGACTGAGGCTGGCATAATAAAAACCATCTAACATGTTGTCACCAGGTAAACGTTGATAACCAAATGAGCGGCGTTCAGCTGGGGTGGGTGAAATTGCATTTTCCTGCGCTTCGGGATGATACTGTAAAAAAGATGCTACTTGTTCTTCATTTTCTTGTTTCAGTGCTGAACAAGTAGTGTAAATCAATACGCCATCAGGTTTAAGTAGCGGCCATAATTTATTGAGTAATTGCTGTTGTTGCTGGGCAAGTGTGGCAATATCATCTGGTCTGCGAAGTAGCTTGATATCTGGGTGGCGACGAATTACGCCGGTTCCGGAACAGGGTGCATCGATTAAAATTCGGTCAAAGAGCTGGCCGTCCCACCAGTTATCAACATCTACTGCATCTGATGCAATTAATTCGGCATTAAGCTTGAGGCGATCGGTATTTTGTTTGATTTGTAGCAATCTTCGCGGGTCAATATCGAGTGCGACCATCTGATTATCAGGAAACTGTTCCAATATATGACAGGTCTTACCGCCTGGCGCAGCACAAGCATCGAGGATCCGTAAATTGGGTTTTAAATCGAGTAATTGGGCGACTAATTGTGCGGCACCATCTTGGACTGAGGCATCGCCATCAGCAAATCCAGGCAATTGAAATACATCACAAGGCGTATCTAATAATACCCCCTCAGAGCAGACTTCAATGGCAGTAGCATCAATATTCGCTTGAGCCATTCTGGTCAAATAATCTTGGCGAGACCCATGCTGTTTGTTAACGCGGATCATCATCGGTGGTTGGAGATTATTTGCTTCCAAGATGGCTGGCCATTGTTCTGGCCAATCTTGTTTAAAGCGCTGAATTAGCCAATCGGGATGCGCATACTGTGCTGATTCTTGTTGTAGAATTTTGGCTTCAATTTCATCATGCTGACGTTGATAATTGCGTAACGAGGCATTTAGTAATCCGGTCGCCCAAGGTTTGCCTAGGGTTTTACAAGCATTGACCGTTTCTGAGATCGCGGCATGAGCGGGCACTCGCATATCTCGCAGTTGATAGATGCCACAGAGTAGGAGAGCAGCAATATCAGCATCTTTGGCGCGTAATGATTTAGTGAGCAAGCTTTGGCTGATCGCTTCCAATTGTGGTTGCCAGCGTATGACACCATAACAAAGCTGTTGGCATAAACTACGATCATTGTCCGGCAGTGAGGTCAATGCTGCTGTTAACACGCCATTAAGCGAATGTTTTTTCTGAATAACCTCCGCGATTACTCGGGCCGCGCTGGCACGGGCGGTGTGTTTTTGAGGTTTAGCCAAAATGTTCACCCGCCTTTATTGTATTTGCATTCAAAAAGTCAGCAACGGGCATGGCGCGTTTCCCTGGCAGTTGAATTTGGTTCAGGCGTAGTACACCATCTCCGGTTGCAACATCAATGCTGTCTCTGTTTACGGTGATAATTTCCCCTGGAGCTACGGAGCTTTTTTCATTAATTAGTGATGCTGACCAAATTCTAAAGACCTGATCTTGCCAGTTTGTTTGCGCCACAGGCCGAGGATTAAATGCCTGAATTTGACGAACAAGTTGAACAGCAGACTGTTGCCAATCAATGGTGGCTTCTGGTTTTAGTAACTTGGCTGCATAGCAGGTCAATTCATCATTTTGGGCTTGCGCCTTGCTTTGAAGTTCGACGATGTTTGGTAGGGCGGTCAATAGCGTTTCAGCGCCCAAAATAGCAAGTCGATCATGTAATGTCTGCGCAGTATCATCAATAGCAATCGGGCAGCTTGCTCGCAATAAGACTGGGCCAGTATCTAAACCTGCTTCCATTTGCATAATGCAAACGCCGGTTTCTGTATCTCCAGCAAGAATCGCCCGTTGAATGGGGGCTGCTCCACGCCAGCGAGGCAGTAAAGATGCGTGAACATTAATACAGCCTAATGAAGGCGTATCAAGTACGGCTTGCGGCAATAATAAGCCATAAGCGACGACGATCATGAGGTCCGCATGATAATGGGCTAAGATTTGTTTAGCTTCATCTTCTTTGAAGTTCAGCGGTTGTTCGACAGGAATATTGTGTTCAAGCGCCAATTGTTTTACTGGGCTAGCCGTCAATTTTCGACCGCGACCTGAAGGACGATCTGGCTGGGTGTAAACAGCACAAATTTCATGATTAGCACTTAATAAGGCTTTGAGTGTTTCTGCTGCAAAGTCAGGGGTTCCAGCAAAAATGATGCGCATCGTTATCCTAGCGTTGTTGTTTGAATTGTTTTTCTAAACGTTTTTTAATGCGTTGCCGTTTTAAATTACTAATGTAATCAACAAATAATTTGCCATCCAGATGATCAATCTCATGCTGTATACACGTGGCTAATAACTCATCGGCATCTAGCTCAAAGGCGACACCATCAAGATCGAGTGCTTTAACTCGCACCGTGTCGGCTCGCGTAACGAGTTCATAAGCCTCTGGTACGGATAGACAACCTTCCTCGTGCTCACGTTCACCTTGTTTATTGATGATTTCAGGGTTGATGAAAATCAAGGGTGATGATTTGTCTTCTGAGACATCAATAACAACCAGACGTTTTTGCACATTAACTTGATTGGCGGCTAAGCCAACTCCAGGTGCGTCATACATCGTTTCTAGCATGTCTTCCGCTAACTGGCGGATTTTAGCTGTTATTTCGGTGACCGCCGTCGCTTTTTTGCGTAAGCGTTGATCGGGAAAATGAAGGATTTCAAGTAGCGCCATAAATAAACCTAAAAGATTAAACAACTGACCAAAACGGGTCATCTTAATCGGATAACTATTACGAGACTCTTTGAAGAGAGCTATCTTTTCCGCCGTGCCCTGACGAAAAATACTTATCCTATACGGGGCTTATTGTAACTGACTGGGGGGGGAAGAGAAATATTTCAAGTTGAGATTGTTGTTTCGTTGGTCTTTGTGACTATTTTAAATATGAAAACAGTATGGAAAATGATGCAACAGAACTAGCTAAGCCCTTAGCCATCGCAACTAAGGGATCTGTTGCATCAATGATTAGCAGATAAGACTATTTTAAGCTGGAAAAATAAGCCGCGATGTCTTCAATGTCAGCATCTGATAAATTAGCGGCTTGCATTTGCATAATGGCCGCCATGCCACCATTGCGTTCTTTACCGCGGTAAGAGGTTAAAGCCGAGATTAGATAAGCTTCATTTTGACCTGCAAGGTTAGGATACATGCCGATAACAGCGATACCATTTGCACCATGACAGCTTGCGCATAATGCTGTTTTGGCCTTTCCTGCGACGATATCACCTGCGGCAAAGGCTGAATTTGCGCTAAATAGCACTGTGAGGGCAACTAATGGGAAAATAAGACGTTTCATATGGCGATATCCTGAATGTTCGAAGTGAAAGGTATATATTGTTATTGTAGATTAACCTTATATCATGAGGGCTATTAAGCGGCAAGTATTAGTCGCCAAAGTGTTATCTAAATAGATATCAATCATCAATAATCAGGTTGTTAATTTGAGGATAAGTGCATTTAGATTGATCAAATTTAGTCATGAAGCTTGATTCCTCTTCGCGCTTATAACACACTATGATTTTAGTGTTGTCTGTGCTTGTTAGGATTTAAGACAATTATTTAGTTATCCATGAGGATATTTTGATGATTCGCTACTTTTATTTAAGTGTTTTGTTTGTATTGTTCAGCTTGCCTTTGTTCGCAAAGGATGTGATGTTGAATGCCAGCCATCCGCAAGATTACGAGGTTGTTAAGGGCGATACCTTGTGGGATATTTCTGCTAAATTTTTAGAAAAACCTTGGCTGTGGCCGGAAATCTGGCAGGTTAACCCACAAATTTCAAACCCACATTTAATTTATCCTGGCGATTTGATCTCACTCAGTTACGTCAATGGCCAGCCCGTGTTGACATTAAGCCGTGGGTCAACAGCTTACAAAATGTCACCAGAGGCACGGGAAATAAAATTAGAACAAGCTATTCCAACTATTCCTCGCTCTGCTATAGCCGCATTTTTATCCAAACCACTGGTAGTAGGTGAAGAAACCTTAAATAACGCACCTTATATTGTTGCAAGTACCGATGAGCGTTTAATTTTAGGTGCTGGTGATAGAGCCTATGTGCGTGGTATCGATGGCGATGAAATTGACCAGTTCAGCGTCTTTCGAGGAGGTAAAGTCTACACCGACCCCGAAACTGCTGAAGTGCTAGGTTATGAAGCTATTTATACCGCGGATGCTTTGTTAGAAACGGCAAGTGATGTTTCTACAGTAATGTTACGTAACACCAATCGTGAAGTTTTAGCCGGAGATAGATTGTTGCCAGTTGATGATGGCGAGAATGAAATGAACTTTTTCCCTCATTCGCCAGAACAAGCCGTCAATGGTCGTATTATTTCAGTATTTGATGGCGTGTCACAGGTAGGACAATATCAAATTGTCGTACTGAATCGTGGTTCAAGAGAGTCTATCGAGGTTGGCCATGTATTAGAAGTAATGCGCGCCGGTCAAATAGTGAAAGACACTGTTACACCTGATCGCCATGACACGGTTATCTTGCCTGATGAATCTGCGGGCGTGGCCATGGTTTTCAAAGTATTTGAAAAAGTAAGTTATGCACTGGTGATGAAAGCAAGTCGTCCAATTCATCTCAATGACAAAGTGAGTGCAATAGAATAAAGCGTGTTTTCGTTGATGATAATGCGAGCCGTACATTGACTCGCTATCAGCAATTATTCGGCAATCATGGCTTAAATCGAGGGCGCTTAAGCTGAATAGATTTTCTAGTGAGCAACGACCTCTGGCATGTTGGTTGGCGCTACACCGAACGCCTGGCGTTGGGCCGGTAACATTTGCTCGTTTACTTACGCAATTTACCGACCCAGAAGCCGTGTTTGCTAAGCCCAAAATGGCAGAAAATATTTCTGCCCGAACACGCAGTGCCTTGTTGGAACCAGATTGGAATCAGATTGAGCAAGATTTAGCTTGGTTTGATGAACCTGACCGGCACATTATTACCTTGCAGGATCCGCGCTATCCAGCCTTGCTTAAGCAGATTGCTGATCCTCCTAGTCTGTTATTTGTTCAAGGCGATGTGGACTTAGTGTCTCAGTGGCAGATTGCCATGGTGGGTAGTCGTAATCCATCTGCATCGGGACGAGATACCGCATACGAATTTGCTCGTTATATGGCACAGGTGGGTCTAACCGTCACCAGTGGTCTAGCAATGGGAATAGATGCGGCGGCACATCAGGGTGCTTTGGCCGGTCAAGGTAAAACAATTGCCGTTATCGGCACGGGTTTAGATCGTGTCTATCCTGCGAAACATCGCGATCTGGCTCACGATATTGCTTCAGCTGGCGCCATCGTGTCGGAATTCGCCTTGGGAACGGCGCCACGCGCTGAAAATTTTCCGCGACGAAACCGAATCATTAGTGGCCTATCATTAGGAACATTGGTGGTCGAGGCGGCTTTGCAAAGTGGTTCATTAATTACCGCTCGAATGGCCTTAGAGCAAGGTAGAGAAGTATTTGCTATTCCAGGCTCTATTCACAATCCCTTAGCGCGGGGCTGTCACCAGTTGATTCGTGATGGCGCAAAACTAGTCGAAACGGCACAAGATATTTTAGAAGAGCTAGGGCCATTGGCGGGTGTTCAAGGCGAAGAAAAAGCGAATATTGACATGGTCGAGTCAGAGATAAAGTTAGATGATGACTATCTGCTTTTGCTTAACCACTTAGGCTATGACCCAATACAAATTGATCTTTTGATAGAACGCTGTAGATTGACGGCGGATGTTGTTTCCTCCATGCTGTTATTATTAGAACTACAAGGTCAGGTTGAATCATTGCCTGGCGGCCGCTATGTCCGCAGTGGTAATTAACCTCCCTATATATAGAGACTCTTAGAGGAATTAAATGAAAGAAGATGTATTTGATGTATTGCTGTATTTGTTTGAAAACTACATTGACACAGATGACTCAAATAAACCTGATAAAGACGCTTTAGAAACTGAACTAGAGGGTGTTGGTTTTCCTCATCTCGAAATTCATAAGGCCTTTGATTGGTTAGAAAGTATGACGGTGATTGAAGATGAGTCATTAAATGAAGGTGAAGAGCATAAGTCTGAATTGGCTATGCGATTTTATACTGAACAAGAATTATTACGGCTCGATGTGCAATGTCGAGGATACTTGTTGTTTTTAGAGCAAGTAGGTGTGCTTGATGGTGAAACTCGCGAAGTGGTCATCGAGCGTGTCATGGCATTAGATACTGATGAAATTGATTTAGATCAAATGAAATGGGTGGTGTTGATGGTGCTGTTTTATCAGCCAGGCCGCGAAGCTGCATATGCGTGGATGGAAGACTTGGTATTTGAAGATTTGGAGGCGGTTATTCACTAAAAATGATAGTGATAACTATCGTAAATACTGTCCGTGTAGACTAGCTTGCATGGTTCGATACTGTTCATTTTGGTGCTGTAAAATATGGGAAAAAAATTAGTCATTGTTGAGTCGCCCGCGAAGGCAAAAACGATCCAGAAATATTTGGGTAAAGACGTTGAAGTCTTAGCGTCTTATGGTCACGTTCGTGATTTATTACCTAAAGAAGGCGCTGTTGATACTGCCAATGATTTTGCGATGAAGTATCAAATTATCGATCGTAATAGTAAACATCTCGATGCCATTGCTAAGGCAATGAAGAAGGCCGATGTCTTATATCTCGCAACGGATCCGGATCGCGAGGGAGAAGCGATTTCATGGCATTTATTAGAGTTACTAAAAAAACGCGGCGTATTAAAGGATAAAGAAACACATCGTGTGGTATTCCATGAAATAACCAAGCAAGCGGTGAATGATGCGGTTGCCCACCCTCGTGAATTATCGATGGACATGGTCAATGCCCAGCAAGCGCGTCGAGCACTTGATTATCTGGTAGGTTTTACTCTATCGCCATTATTGTGGAAAAAAGTGCGCCGTGGTTTATCCGCCGGTCGAGTGCAAAGTCCTGCGCTGAGAATGATCGTTGAACGTGAACTAGAAATTGAAGCATTCATCCCGCAAGAATACTGGTCAATTGAAGCGGATGCAGCATTTGAAAAACAAACATTTGATGGCAAGTTAACGTACTATAAAGATAAAAAATTATCGCAATTTACGGTTAATAATGGTGAACAATCAGCCGAGGTCGTGGCTACGCTTAATAAAGCCGCCAACGGTAACTTGCTTGTTACCAAAGTTGATAAAAAACAACGTAAACGTAATCCTGCCGCGCCATTTACTACTTCAACATTACAACAAGAAGCATCACGAAAATTAGGTTTTGGCGCGCAACGTACGATGAGTGTTGCCCAGCAATTATATGAAGGTACTGATACCGGTGATGGCGCGGTGGGTTTGATTACCTATATGCGTACCGATTCGGTGACCTTAGCCGGTGAAGCCGTTGAAGAGTTACGTAGCTATATTGCCGAAAAATATGGCGCTAAAGCAGTACCTGCCTCACCGCAAGAATATAAAACCAAGTCTAAAAATGCTCAAGAGGCTCATGAGGCGGTTCGCCCTACATCGGTATTGCGCACGCCTGAATCGCTCACCAAATATCTTTCTAGTGATCAGTTAAAACTCTACACATTAATTTGGCAGCGTACCGTTGCTTGTCAAATGGTTCATGCCACGATGAATACGGTGGCCATTGATTTAGCTTGTGGTAAAGGGAACACCTTCCGCGCCAATGGTTCGACAGTGGTTGATCCTGGGTTTATGAGCGTTTATCTTGAAGGTCAAGATGACGCGGCTAAGTCAGATAAAGATGAACGTATTTTGCCGATAATGGCAGTGGGTGATGTTGTTGATCTTATTGCTATTCGACCTGAGCAACATTTTACTGAGCCACCACCACGTTTTAGTGAAGCCAGTTTAGTTCGCTCTTTAGAAGAGCATGACATTGGTCGTCCTTCTACTTATGCCAGTATTGTTTCAACGTTATTACAGCGTGAATATGTTAAGCTTGAGAAAAAACGTTTTCATCCAACGGATGTAGGCCGTGTAGTGGGTAAATTTCTGGCAGAACATTTCACCAAATACGTGGATTATGATTTCACTGCCAAATTAGAAGATGAGCTCGATGCGGTTGCTCGCGGTGAAAAAGAATGGGTGCCATTATTACGTAATTTTTGGGGACCTTTCAAAGAACAAGTTGAAACCAAAGATAAAGAAGTACAGCGTAGTGACGTTACTCAAGAATTGCTGGATGAAGACTGCCCGAAATGTGGTAAGAAATTATCGAGTCGATTAGGACGTAGTGGTCGCTTTATTGGTTGTACTGCTTATCCGGAATGTGATTACACGCGTAATATTAACGGTGAAGAAACTTCGAATGAGCCAGAAGTTGTCGCTGATCGCAAATGCCCGAAATGTGAGTCTGATTTATGGGTGAGAACAGGTAAGTATGGCAAGTTCATTGGTTGCAGCAGTTATCCAAAATGTAAGCATATTGAATCATTAGAACAGCCTACAAATACGGGCGTGACTTGTCCACAGTGTAATAAAGGTGAAATCCTTACTCGTAAATCTCGTCGTGGCAAAATATTCTATTCTTGTTCAGATTATCCTGATTGTGATTATGCCTTATGGAATGAGCCATTGAAGGAAGAGTGTCCTACTTGTAAATGGCCCATTTTGACGGTCAAAACGACAAAAAGTCGCGGCACCGAAAAAGTTTGCCCACAAAAAGAATGTGACTTTACGGAAAAAGTAGAATCGGCATAAGGTCATTATCTACTAGTCTTTAACATGCTTTAAGTTGTAAAAAAGTGCGTTCATTAATATGAACGCACTTTTTTTATGCCTGATTTTTATTAGACTTAATCTATCGCTTCATTGGGTTTTAATAGGCTTTTAATTTTTACGCCCACCATGGCTAATACTGCAAAATAGATCACCGCTGAGGCTGTTATTAAGCCAAACAGCACGCCAAATCTTTGCCTAGCATCCCAGCTTAGCCATTCACTTGTTAGCGGCGTTAATAACATCAGTAAGGCAAGCAAACTAGCATTGGCGGCAAACAGTTTGATGATAAATCGCCCCCAACCTGCAACAGGGATATAGACCCCTAATTTACGTAAGCCAATATATAATAGGCCTGCATTAAGTATGGCTGATAATGACGTGGCTAAGGCAAGCCCAACATGGGCGAACTGCATCATCAAGATGATATTGAGCACCATATTGGTCACCATCGCGATAATGCCGATTTTAACTGGTGTTTTAGTATCTTGCCGTGCGTAATAACCCGGCGCCAATATTTTAATAAAAATGAAAGGCAGTAAACCGAGGCCGTAAGCCATCAGGCTTAGTGATGCCTTGTGGGCGTCTAATGGTGTGAATTCGCCATATTGGAACAGTGTAAGCAGTAGCGGCTCTGCTAACCAGATAAGGCCAATAGCGGCCGGCGTACCGATAAGGAATACCCAACGTAGCGCCCAATCAATAGTGTGTGAAAATTCGGCTTTAGAGGCTGAAGCATGTTTTTTCGACAGACTAGGTAAAATGACAGTTGATAAAGCAATGCCTAATACGCCCAAGGGGAACTCGACCAATCGATCGGAATAATACAGCCAAGAAATACTACCCGTCACTAAGAAGGAAGCCAATACGGTATCAAGCAATAAGTTTATTTGTGCAACCGACACGCCAAACATCGTTGGAATCATTAATTTTAAGATTTTTTGCACGCCGCTGTCTTTCCAGCCCCAGCGTGGTTTTGGTAAATGTTTTATGCTTATTAAAAATGGGATTTGAAAGAGTAATTGAACAAGGCCACCAATAAATACGCCCCATGCTAATGCCGTAACGGGTTCCTCAAGTTGCGGTGATAGCCATAAAGCGCAGCCAATCATCGATAAATTAAGGAATACTGGGGTAAAGGCGGGTACGGCAAATTTGCCAAAACTATTCAAAATAGAACCAGCTAAAGCGGTGAGCGAAATAAAAAATAAATAGGGAAAAGTGATTTTAAGTAAGTCGCCAGCTAATGCTATTTTATCGGGACTGGCAACAAAACCAGGCGCAAATATGACGATTAATATCGGGGAGGCTAAAATGCCGATGGCGGTGATAATAAATAAGATGCCAGCAAGCGTTCCACTGGTATTGGCTATCAGATCTTTGAGGTCGCGATCGCCACGATTGCGATATTCTGCCAGCACCGGAATAAAGGCTTGTGAAAAGGCACCTTCGGCAAATAAGCGTCGTAAGAAATTGGGAATTTTAAATGCGACGAAAAATACGTCAGCACCTAAGCCTGCGCCAAATAATCTAGCGATTACAATATCACGCACAAAACCAAGGATCCGCGATAGAAAAGTCATGATGCTGACGATAGCCGTTGACTTAAATAGTTTTTCGCTCATTCATAAATCCATGATTAATGGTAGGATTTGACCCTTTCATATCAACTACAAGAAGACTGAACGATGGCCAAACGGTGTAAAGGGTTTAATTCTAAGTGTTTTTTGATTACTTATCTCATGATTGTGGGATTTTTATTAGTTTTATGGATGAACCGCTTACCGCTGATGAATAAAGAGCAGCGAGAAATACCTGTAGCCATGCAAGAATATATCGCATCTCCTGCTCGTCCATTGCCGGAATTTTCATTAAATACGGATAATAAATTAGCGCTTACCAATAATTGGTTTGATGGTAAATGGAGCTTGGTATATTTTTCACATGGCCATTGCTTGCCTGCTTGTCAGCCAGCATTGCAAGCAATGAAACACCTTAAATCTGCCTTTGCGAATGTTGATTTTCAATTTTTAGTGATTGGGATAGACACTGAGCATGAAACTGCAGATGATTTAAGTGACTTTCTACATCAACAGAAACTTGATTTCAAAGTCGCCACAGCATCACCAAAAATCATCGATCAATTAGCCAGTAGCTTTATTGCCTTGTTTCTTCAAACTGATTATGCAGATGGTAGCTATCAAATTGAACAAGAGCACCATTTGTTTGTCGTTGATCCTAAAGGGCGAGTGTATGCGACCTTTAAACCTCCTTTCAACAATGTTCGTATTCAATCAGAATTTCTTAAACTACGAAGCTTTTATGCGCGGAGTGAGTAGCTTGCTTAGATTTGTTAGCAAAAAAAGGCCCCGCTCATATAAATAAGCGGGGCCTTTTAATTTAGCTAGTTGGTGTCTTCTCCAACTTTACATAACTGGCTAGCTACTTACATCATGCCGCCCATACCACCCATGCCGCCCATATCAGGCAGAGCTGCACCAGATTGTGGTGCTTCTGAGATCATCGCTTCAGTAGTTAACATCAAACCAGCAACTGAACCAGCATTTTGCAATGCAGTACGCGTTACTTTAGTAGGGTCAAGGATACCCATAGCGATCATGTCGCCATATTCACCTGTTGCCGCGTTGTAACCGTAGTTGCCTTTGCCAGCCGCTACATTGTTCAATACAACAGAGGCTTCGTCACCAGCGTTAGTTACGATTTGACGTAAAGGTTCTTCCATTGCGCGACGCAATAAAGTGATACCAACATTTTGGTCATAATTGTCACCTTTCAATTCGCCCAAGCTACCTTCAGCACGAACAAGTGCAACACCACCACCTGCAACAACACCTTCTTCAACCGCTGCGCGAGTAGCATGCAAAGCATCTTCAACGCGGGCTTTTTTCTCTTTCATTTCCATTTCAGTTGCTGCACCAACTTTAATAACTGCAACACCGCCGGCTAATTTAGCGACACGTTCTTGCAATTTTTCTTTGTCGTAGTCTGAGCTAGAGCTTTCGATTTGTGAACGAACTTGTTCAACGCGAGCTGTGATGTCAGTTGCTTTACCAGCACCATCAATAATGATGGTATTTTCTTTGCTGATAGAGATTTTCTTAGCTTGACCTAAGTCATCTAAAGTTACTTTCTCAAGGCTTAAACCTACTTCTTCAGAAATAACTGTACCGCCAGTTAATACTGCAATGTCTTCTAACATTGCTTTACGACGGTCACCAAAACCGGGTGCTTTAACCGCACAGACTTTAACAATACCGCGCATGCTGTTCACAACAAGTGTTGCTAAGGCTTCGCCTTCAACATCTTCACAAACGATCAATAAAGGACGGCTTGCTTTAGCAACGCCTTCCAATACTGGAAGCAATTCACGGATGTTTGAGATTTTTTTGTCGAATAACAAAATATATGGGCTTTCTAGTTCAGCCGTCATCGTTTGTTGATCAGTAACAAAGTATGGTGATAAGTAACCACGATCAAACTGCATACCTTCAACTACGTCTAATTCGTTTTCGAAACCAGAACCGTCTTCAACAGTGATTACGCCTTCTTTACCTACTTTTTGCATTGCTTCAGCAATAATAGTACCAACTGATGAGTCAGAGTTTGCTGAAATTGTGCCTACTTGAGCGATGGCTTTATCGTCATTACAAGGTGAAGACATTCTTTTTAGTTCTTCAACCGCTGCAGTAACGGCTTTATCAATACCGCGCTTTAGATCCATTGGGTTCATACCGGCAGCAACCGCTTTCATACCTTCACGTAAGATAGCTTGAGCTAAAACTGTTGCTGTAGTTGTACCATCACCAGCAGCATCAGAAGTGTTAGATGCCACTTCTTTAACCATTTGTGCGCCCATGTTTTCGAATTTGTTTTCTAGTTCGATTTCTTTAGCAACAGAAACACCATCTTTAGTAATTGTTGGTGAGCCGTAGCTTTTATCTAAAATTACGTTACGGCCTTTAGGACCTAATGTAACTTTTACCGCATCAGCTAAGATGTTCACACCATTGATCATCAATTGGCGAGCATCAGCTCCAAATTTGACTTCTTTAGCAGCCATGTTTATTCCTCTTTAGTATTCTATAAGTCTTAAATCAACCGTATTGGGTTTGATTTAAGTTGTCTTGATGTCATTCCCGTAGCATTTTAAGTGGTAGTCCAAAGTGCTAAATACGAGAGTATTTTTAGCACGGAACCCAGTTAATCCGCCTTAAGGGAGTGACGATGTTTTTAATAGTTGCTTAAGCTTCGATTACTGCAACGATGTCATCTTCACGCATGACTAATAGTTCTTCGCCATCGACTTTGATTTCTGTACCGGCATATTTGCCGAACAAAACCTTGTCGCCAACTTTAACATCCATTGTACGGACATCACCAGAATCCGTGATTTTGCCATTACCGGCTGCAACAATGATGCCTTGTGCTGGTTTTTCAGCGGCACTACCAGGAAGCACGATACCGCCAGCGCTCATTGTTTCTTCTTCTGTACGACGTACAACAACACGATCATGAAGGGGACGAATATTCATCTATATAACCTCAAAAAATGTCTAACAAAAATAATTACGAACCACAAATATGGGGTTGTAAATATAAACTTCAAGGGCTGTGATACGAAATTTATTTGAGATGTTTATCTGAATCTTCGTCGACAATCTCACCTTCGATAATTGATGATTCACTGTAGCCATTATGGGTGCGTGTAGATTGCCTGCGATATAAAAACTGACTGTTTTTCAATATCCGCTTGATTAGCGATTGTCGGAGTGCTGGAATCAATAAAACAAACCCTAATGTATCCGTAAAAAAACCTGGGGTGAGTAATAAAACGCCACTAATTGCCAATGCTACGCCTTCTAACATCGCAACAGCTGGAACCTCACCTTTATTTATGGATAGTTGAGCGCGTTGTAACGTGCTTAAACCTTGTACACGTAATAAACCTGCACCCAGTACCGCTGTGCCAACCACAGCAAATACTGTCCAGCCTGCACCAATAATCGAGCCGACTTTAATTAAGAAATAAATCTCAATCAGCGGTACTAGCAGAAATAATATAAATAAAGAGCGAAACATTCTTTTTCCTTTCAGGATGACAAAGCGTTTATGGCAACACTGAGGATCACATTGGTATGTTGACTGCTTTCCTTCGGAGCTATCGGTGTTGATTCTTTATATTAATAGATTGTGGCGTGTCGCGATATTTTCAAGGTGCAATTTATAGAGGTCATTGTTGTTGCAACAAAACAACAATAATTAAACTTGTGTCTCACAATCGCAAATAATTTGATCATCGTCATATTTTTGAAATATTTAATCGTTATTCTAAGCGAACTCGGACAGCGTTCCGGACAGATTTTTTTATAATTAACCAAGAGGAAATCCCCTTGAAACTTAAAACATCTTCACTTTTAATTGCTGGTGCATTATTTGGCGCAGCAGTATTACCAGCACAAGCAAACAACGATGCAATGATGGACTTACTTAAGGTTCTACGTGACCAAGGTACCATCACTTCTGAAAACTATGAATTACTAAGTAACGCTTCTAAAGCCGATGCAGAAGCAGTTGAAGCAGTAAAAAATGATTTAGCGGCAGCAAAATCAGATATGCCTAAAATTACCACTGAAGGCAAAATTAAAATTGAAAGTGCCGATGGTAACTGGTCATTCCAACCAATCGGTCGTGTAATGTGGGATGCGATCAATACTGATGAAGATGACTCTGGTGCCGAAGACTTTCAAGGTACAGAGTTACGCCGTGCCCGTTTAGGTTTTCAAGGTTCAATCTATGATTGGGGCTATAAATTTGAAGCTGATTTCGCTGGTGGCGACGCATCGATTAAGGATGCTTATGTGGACTATGGAACTAAATTTAGCGGTAACAGCTTTGGCGTGAAATTAGGTCAGTCTCACATTCCTTTTGGTTTGAACACCGCTGTAAGTTCAAAATACATGAGCTTTATGGATCGTCCGTTGTTTGCTGATAGCTCAATTTCACCTGCACGTGAAAGCGGTGTTGTTGCTAAATTTGCAGATGAAAAATATCGTTGGATGGTATCAGCTGGTTTAACCAATGGCGCAATTTCTAGCGGTTCAACCGATAGCAATGGCAGCACCTTTGCTGTTCGTGGTTCGTTTGTTCCTTTCATGCAAGATAAAAACCACTTATTACAAATTGGTGCAGGTTACCTTAACAAAGGTGGTGATAATGGTGCATTCAAATTTGAACAGCGTTTAGTGAGCCATAAAGATGCATCAAAACACCTTAAAACATCTGTAAGTGACCATGATGGTTCTAATGCCTTCACTGTTGATGCCTTGGGTGTATATGGTTCATTCCACGCAATGGCTGAATACCTTGATTACTCAATTGAAAGCCAAGCATCAAGTGATACTGATATTGATGGTTACGCCGTTGAAGCAGGTTATTTCTTAACGGGTGAATCTTTAAAATGGAAAAATGGTTATACATCTGGAATCACGCCAAAATCAAAAATGGGCGCATGGCAAATTGCGGCTCGTTTCGAATCGCTTAATATTGATGAAATCGGCGCAGAAGATGAAGCTGATAAATGGTCTTTGGGTGTGAACTACTATCCAACACAAAACACACGTTTGATGTTGAATTATGACAAAGTCACTGATCTATCAGTAAATGGTTCAAGTGTTAACTACGAACCATCTGCACTTAAATTCCGTGCACAAGCTTACTGGTAAGCCGTTACTTAAGCTAAAAAGTTGCAGTTAATTTCGTAACGCTAAAAGCCCCACCTGATTTTTTTTGGTGGGGTTTTTTTTTGAAATAAATAATTGAAAATCGGATTAAGTCATGACAAAAGATGAATATACTCAATTTCAGTCGTTGGATGATATATTACAAAATGCTAGGCTGACGCCGATATTTCAACCAATTGTTTCAATTAAAGAAAATAAGATATATGGTTATGAGGCGCTGATCCGAGGGCCTTCAGATAGTCCATTGCATTCGCCGATAAATTTATTTGATGCCGCTAGTCGACATGGTCGTCTTGCTGAGCTGGATTTATTGTGTCGAGAAGTGGCAATTACCCAATTCGGTTTATTTGAGCTGGATGCCAAACTGTTTATTAACACTATTCCTGAGGTGTTGTTACAACAAGATTATCAACATGGTTTAACGCTCGACTTTATCAAAAAAGCAGGCTTATCTGCCGATAAAGTGGTCATTGAGCTGACCGAGCAATATCCAATTGATGATTATGATTTGATGCGTAAAGCGACTGAACACTATCGTGAAATGGGCTTTTCAATCGCGATTGATGATTTAGGTGCAGGGTATTCTGGCTTACGTACTTGGTCAGAAATTAGACCTGAATTTGTCAAACTTGACCGCCATTTTATGCAAAATATTCATCAAGATCGTCATAAACGCCAATTTGTACAATCTATGGTGGATATTGCTAAGGGCATAAATTGCCGTATCGTTGGTGAAGGCATTGAAGTGCGAGAAGAATATCGCACTGTTGATGAAATGAATATTGAGTTTGTCCAAGGTTATTATTTCGGTCGGCCTGCTATCCAACCACAACGAAGCATCGCTGAAGAGTTGTTTTCAAAAAGAAAAACAATCTCTATGTTTAAGTCGAGTGCACCAAGAGCAAATACGTTGGTCTCTAGTTTGTTAACGCCTTTGACGCCTGCCATGTCTTATGATGCTGTGACTGCCGTCGGTGAACGTTTTCAACATGCCGCCGATCTTATTGCCTTGCCAGTTATTAATAAGGATAACTCTGTGGCTGGCATGGTGTGGCGTGACGAGATTATGAACTTATATGCAAGTCGTTATGGGCGTGAATTGCATGGCAGAAAACCGATTCATTTATTTATGGATGCCAATCCAACCATCGCAGATGTGGCCTTGCCACTTAAGAGTTTAAGTCAGCGTATTACGAGTCAAGATACGTCGTTACAACACGGCACGTTTATCATTACTGAAAATAATCAGTACAGCGGTGTCGGTAGTCTGATGGATTTACTCAGACAAATTACCGATTTACAAATCACGATGGCACGCCATGCTAATCCATTGAGTTGCTTACCGGGTAATGTACCGATCAGTGAGCAAACGACAGAGGTTATCAATCAAGGTCGTGATGCCGTGATCTGTTATTTTGATTTGGATAATTTTAAGCCTTATAACGATATTTATGGTTATGGCAAAGGTGATAAGGTTATTAATAAAACGGCGAATATACTAACGACACATGTTAATCCTGAGTTGGACTTTGTTGGTCATGTCGGCGGCGATGATTTTATTATCTTGTTTGAAAGTGAAGATTGGCAAAAACGCTGTAATGATATTTTGTCGACATTCACCGAACATCAGCCAGATTTATACTCTCATAAGCATCTAAAAGAGCAAGGTATTACCGCACAAGATCGCCATGGCAATAACACTTTTTTCCCTTTATTATGTTTATCCATTGGCGCGGTAAGGCTACTAGATTTTGACACGATCAAGAATGAAGCTGATTTGGTAGAACTTGCCACTCAAGCAAAATCAATGGCTAAAAAGGTTAGTGGTAATAGTTTAATTCAGTTGAAGGTGACGGATGTAGCCATAGAGACTGGGCTGGCAGAGCATCGGATACAACATAAATCAATGGCTAAAAAGGTCAATGACAACAGCTTATTACCGTTGCAGGTGTCAAATAAATTATGTGCTAATTATTAAGGTTTTACAGCCTTAATTTAGTTGCTCTAGTACATAACTAACACGTTGCTTAACTTTTTCTCTTGCTTCACGAAACTCAGCTTGAATTTCTTCATCTGAGCCTCTCTTTTTGGCAGGATCGGGCAGTGGCAAATGTAATTTTACAGTGTGGGGATTGATGACAGGGCATTGTTCTTCGGCGTTATCACATAAGGTGACCAGTAAATCTGCCCATTCCAGCATTTCACCATTAACGCGAATGGATTCTTGCTCAGATATATCAATGCCTACTTCAGCCATGGCATTAATCGCGCGTTCATTTTGGCCGTGTGCTTCAATCCCTGCAGAGATAACTTCAACGTGGTTTCCTGCCAACTCTTTTGTCCAACCTTCAGCCATTTGTGAGCGGCAGGCATTCCCGGTGCACAAAAATAGGATTCTCATCTTTTCCATTATTTTATTACCTTTCATATTAACTGCTGGAAAGGTAACAAGTTAATGTTACAGGGTGATGAAATAGGCGACAATTTATCTTGGTTATTATCGATTAAAGTGTTTCATATCGCTAAGGGGTCTTAATACTCACCTATCTTAAAAACATCCCCAAAACCCCAGCCAATAAATAATTTTTTGCCGATTATTGTGAGCTAGTCGAACAATTTATTTTGATGTAAATAACCTCCATTACGACATCATCTGATAAAATATATTATTAACTCTATGATATAGCAGGTTTATCGTGAAAAAAATGCTTCTAAGCATGCTCCTAGTACTACCTTTACTTAGTCCAATACTTAGCTTTGCGGGCGCGACTCGCTATGTGTCTGACGAGCTTGAAATCACCATGCGTAGTGGTCAGGGCGTAAAATTCGGCATTCGCAAAATGCTAACAAGTGGTGCTAAATTGGAGGTTCTCGAAACCGATCCTGCTGGCTATTCTAAAGTTCGAACGGACCAAGGCGTTGACGGTTGGGTGCTTTCACGCTATTTATCAAATACTCCCAGTGCACGAGATCGTATTGCCGCTAGTGAGCAGAAGGTGGTGAATCTGCAATTGGAAATAGCAAAATATAAGGAAGAGCTAAGTAATTTAACGGCTCGAACTAGTGATGCTGACGGTGAAAATATGTCGTTGAAAGAAACGGCACAACGTTTAAGTACAGAGCTGGATGACCTGCGTAAAACAGCCTCAAATGCCGTTGGTTTGGAGAACGAAAATCGGCAATTAAAAGAGAAATTTCAACAGTTCGATCATGATATGCAATTACTCGTAATAGAAAATAGCGCCTTGAAAGACAACGATGCAAAAAGCTGGTTTTTAATTGGTGCAGCAGTGTTGTTTGGCGGATTGTTACTGGGTTTGATTTTGCCTCGATTACGTTTCCAGAAAAAAGATAGCTGGAATAATTTTTAAGCGCGACCATTATTCTGCTTAGCTTTACTCCAAAATTATAAGTCGTGTCATCTACTGTTGGCGCGACTTTTCTGTATCTGGTACTTACAACTTAAAGATCGATAAATCACATTAAAGATTGCATATTCATAAATCTATATATATAGTTTTTAGAATATATATTATTTTGGATGTAGCCTTATGGATCTGCAAGCTGATGATTTTTATTCTGCCTTATCGCACCCCATGCGATTGCGTGCCTTGCTATTACTCAAACAAGAAGGCGAGCTGTGCGTTTGTGAGCTGACACATGCTCTCGCTTTAGCGCAACCTGTTATCTCCCGTCACCTTGGCCAACTCAAAGAAGCAGGACTATTATTATCCCGTCGCCAGGGCTTATGGGTGTATTACCGTGTCAGTGACAGTTTGCCGGAATGGGTAACACAGGTTATTCAAACGACAATTGCCGGTGTGTCTACGACATCGCCTTATCAAGATGATCGGCAGGCTTTACACGCTATGTTAGATCGCCCGAATCAAACTTGCTGTTAAAAAAACTGGAATTAAAAAATGACAATACGTGTCGGTATCAATGGTTTTGGTCGGATGGGCAAGCTTGCTTTGCAGGCAGGTTGGAATAGTGACGAGCTCGAGTTTGTGCATATTAATGAAATAAAAGGCGATGCCGCTTGTCATGCCCACTTGCTACAATTTGACTCGGTACATGGCCGTTGGGGACAAGATAAAGTCATCTCAAACACCGATACTCAGATAAGTATTGATGACAGCCGCATAAGCTTTAGCCAATACAGCTCACCCGAGGAAGTCAATTGGGCGGGTTTCGAGATTGATCTGTTATTGGAGTGTTCTGGAAAATTCAAAACAGCAGAACAGCTACAAGCTTATTTTGATCAGGGTATTAAAAAAATAGTGGTTTCTGCGCCTTGCCCTGATCCAGCACTTAATCTGGTGTATGGCGTCAACCATGAACGGTACGATCCTGCACTGCATCATATTGTGACGGCAGCATCGTGTACGACTAACTGTCTAGCCCCGATGGTGAAAGTTATGCACGAATCCTTAGGGATTAAACATGGTTCGATGACCACCATTCACAACATCACTAATACACAAACCATCGTCGATAAAGGCCACAAAGATTTACGTCGTGCTCGTGCGAGTGGTCAATCGTTAATACCGACAACAACGGGTTCGGCCAAGGCGATTACGAAAATATTTCCTGAGTTAGAAGGGAAATTAAATGGTTTAGCGGTGCGTGTACCCTTATTAAATGGTTCACTTACCGACTTTGTATTTGAGTCCAATACTGCAACAGACGCTGAAGAGGTGAATGCCTTATTTAAAGCCGCGGCTGAAAGTTCATTAAAGGACGTTTTGGGTTATGAAACACGACCATTAGTGTCTGCTGATTACACCAATGATCCTCGTTCAGCCATTATTGATGCTCCTTCCACCATGGTAATTAATGGCACGCAAGTGAAGATTTTGGCGTGGTATGACAATGAATGGGGTTATGTTAATCGGATGATTGATATCGCCAATATGATTGCTAGGTCGATGTAGTTGTGAACACCGCGGTTAATAATTTACGTAATTATGCCGTAATCACCGGCGGATATTGGGCTTTCACCTTAACGGATGGCGCGATTCGTATGCTGGTGGTGTTGTATTTTCACCAGCTGGGTTACACGCCGCTTGCCATTGCTAGCTTGTTTTTGTTTTATGAGTTTTTTGGCATTGTCACCAATCTTATCGGTGGCTGGTTAGGCGCCCGCTTTGGCCTTAATACTACGATGCATGTCGGCATGTTATTGCAGGTTTTTGCTTTGTTGATGCTGACCGTACCTACGGAATACCTGACGATTATTTATGTGATGGTGGCTCAAGCGTTATCAGGTATTGCCAAAGATCTGAATAAAATGAGTGCCAAGGCCAGCGTTAAATTATTTGTGCCGACCGCTACGGACAATACAACTTCAAACCCATTATTCAAATGGATTGCGATCTTAACCGGTTCGAAAAACACCTTGAAAGGTGTGGGTTTTTTCTTAGGTGGTTTATTGTTATCGGTTTATGGATTTAAGGGCGCTTTATACGTATTGTCGGGATGTTTATTTTTTGTTTTACTACTGACCTGGTTTCTATTGCCAAGTGATTTAGGTAAAACAAAAGCTAAAGCCAAGTTCTCACAAGTATTTGCTAATGACCCCGCTATTAATTGGCTGTCTGCCGCTCGATTCTTTTTGTTTGGTTCACGCGATGTCTGGTTTGTTGTTGGTTTGCCAGTATATTTAACAGCAAGCTTAGGCTGGGATTTTGCACAAGTAGGTAGCTTTTTTGCTTTGTGGATTATTGGCTATGGTGTATTGCAAGCGGCGACCCCAAAATTGCTCAAAAACACGCAGCGGGGACATTCTCCTGATGGTAAAACAGCTCAAGGACTTGCGGTGCTTTTAATGCTGTTACCCGCGGCAATGGCTTTTGCTCTTTATAAAGAACTTGACCCAGCCAATGTCATCATCATTGGTTTAAGCCTGTTTGCAATTATCTTTGCCCTGAATTCTGCGGTACATTCTTACCTCATCGTTGAATGGTCAGACCATGACAAGGTGGCGATGAATGTAGGGTTTTATTATATGGCTAATGCGGGTGGACGTTTAACGGGTACAATTTTGTCTGGTTTTATTTATCAGCAATATAGCTTAATCGGATGCCTAATTACTTCGTCATTGTTTGTCGGTGCCGCCGCTTTGCTATCAACAAAACTACCTCGTCATGTCTCGTCCTGATAGCGTCATTGATAGTTCTAAATTAAGGTTATTCAATGGGTATTTTTGAACGCTATTTATCGGTATGGGTAGGACTTTGCATTCTGATTGGTGTGATCATGGGGAGTCTGTTCCCTGCTTTTTTTGGCTTAATCGCTGAGCTTGAGTTTGCACATGTTAATTTGATTATTGCAGTTTTTATCTGGTTGATGATTTACCCGATGATGGTGCAAATTGATTTCCATGCCATCAAAAATGTTGGCAAACAACCCAAAGGCATCGTGCTTACGGTCATCGTTAATTGGTTTATTAAACCTTTCACTATGGCGTTGCTGGGCTGGTTATTTTTCAGATTTATCTTTGCCGACTTGGTTCCACATGAAACAGCGAATCAGTATATTGCCGGAATGATCTTATTGGGTGTCGCACCCTGCACGGCGATGGTGTTTATTTGGAGTCAGTTAACCAAAGGCGACCCTAATTACACTTTAGTTCAAGTTTCAATCAACGACATTATTATGATCTTTGCCTTTGCGCCTATAGCCGCATTTTTATTAGGTGTCAGCGACATCGTTGTGCCTTGGCAAACTTTGCTGATTTCCGTGGTGTTATATGTCGTTTTACCGTTGATTGCAGGCATTTTGACTCGAAATACTTTAAATAAAAACGATCAAGGTCATCGCGTACAGTCATTCTTAAACACCATAAAACCTTGGTCGATCTTGGGATTACTGGCAACGGTGATTTTATTATTTGGCTTCCAAGCTGAAATCATTATCGAACAACCAGAAACTATCTTGCTGATTGCTATTCCATTACTTATTCAGACTTACGGCATTTTTGCGATCACCTATCTGGCTGCCAAGCGGTTGAAGCTGGCACATAATATCGCTGCCCCAGCATCTATGATTGGTGCATCTAACTTTTTTGAATTAGCGGTTGCAGTGGCAATATCACTGTTTGGTTTGCACTCAGGTGCCGCTCTGGCAACGGTAGTCGGTGTGTTAGTTGAAGTGCCGGTGATGTTATCGCTGGTGTATTTTGCTAATCGGACTCGGCATTGGTTTGACTAGGGTTTGAATTAGGGGCGATGAAGGTTGAGCCCCTTGATTTGGGTTTTTTAGTTAGAGGGTTGTCGCTGCCGCTGGGGCGTTCATTTTTTGCGTGGCCAAAAAACGAACCAAAAAAGGCCAATCCCATACTAGCCCTTACGGGTTCCCTCCGCTCCTCATAAATGAATGAAATACTACGCAACTCGCTACGCTCAAACACCGTAGTATTTGATCATTCATTTCTTCCGGTGCTCGGCTTCGTATAAGGGCATCCATGGGTATTTGATTGAAACTCAATGAAATTGAAAGCCTTATCTTTATCCCGTGTTATCACCGCCATCAAAACGTTATAGGCCTAGCCATCTCAAGAACTCTTTTTCGAGACACTTCATCGATCAATATATCATTCGCGTAATTATCAATAATGCCACTTATTTCTCTTAAATAAGGCATCAAAAGCGCTTTGTCTTTTGCTTTAATATCATAGTGGTTTATCGTTCTTAGTAATGCTACCGAAGCACTGTTTAAACTTTTATTATATCTTGGAGTCGGGCTGTCGTGAGGCGTTGCGAGCCCTAATTTCTGAATGACTTCTTGCACCACATCACCTTGGTATTTAAATGCGAAGACGTTATCTTTGCCAAACAGTGTTTGGCATTCAGTGATGAAGCCTTGATAGTCTAAATGTTGAGAAAACCATTTAATATCTAACATGTCAGCAAAGGATAAGTCTTTGCCATAACAGGGGTTATTTTCAACTTGTGGGTTGCGAATACATTGTTTGTAGTAGTCTTCAATAAACTCGAGTGGTTCACGAAACCATGCCCATATTTCAATATCGAAGTGTTTACCCAGCTCAGATAAAAGCGCTTTTGATTGGTCAGGAAAGTCCCACCAGTAATTATAAATACCTTCAGATGACAGAATAATGGTGTGGGTGTCTTCTTTAACTTGTGAAATTATGTTCTTAAAGTTTTCTAGGAAGTTTTCCAAATGTGTTGTAACTAAGTTCTTCTCAAACCATTGGTGTTTGGGTGCGTTGGAATTATTTAAGCTTTTATGATTATGAGGGTAAAGAATCCCTTTTCTTCTGAGCTTGCCTTGCTTTTTATCAAGGTAGATTTGAATGCTCGTGGTGCCCGTTTTGGGTGTACCCGCATGAATGATTAGCTTTAGTTTCTGAACTTTGCGTTGCGCTAGTGATTGCTCAAATGGTTTTAATAGCTGAGCCAATTCCTTAGCAAAATGTATATTTAATTTTGGGACTAACATACATTAATACCACTTTCAGGAAAATACGATTTTCCAATAAGTGCTTTATACCCCAGCGTTTTACCTGCAGCCCCTAATATCATTGATTCGATTCGTTCTAATGTATGACGTTTCACATTGCCAT
>JAGXHJ010000110.1 GCA_024636315.1 Methylophaga sp. | reverse complement strand
CTAAAAAAGGGAGATAGCGGGTAAATAACCCGTAAATTGGAGAAAAATGAACGTGTGACGTCACTTTTTTCTAAATTTATTCAAAAAATTAGCTTTCAGCTAATCTGGCACTAATAAAAGTGGTTCGTGCAAAGGTCTCTTTATATTTAACCTATCGTTTATTTTTAGGGGGCAATATCCGAAGCGGTACAGAAATTATTACTGATGCTATTCATGACCCTATGTTTTGGGGCGCTTTGTTAGTAGGGCTGATCGCACAAATTATTGATGGCGCACTGGGTATGGCTTATGGCATTACATCAAGCAGTTTTTTACTTGCAGTTGGTGCCTCGCCAGCAATGGCCAGTGGCGCAACACATTTGGCAGAAGTATTCACTTCTGGAGTATCTGGTGTATCGCATCTAAAAATGGGCAATGTAAATAAAAAACTATTCTTTAGTTTGCTCATCCCTGGCATTGTTGGGGGCTTGATAGGCACCTATATTTTGAGCAGTATAGATGGCAACGTGTTGAAGCCATACATCAGCTTGTATTTATTGGTGATGGGCCTATATGTATTGAGTAAGGCTTTTCGCCAAATTCAAGCGCGCTATGACATTAACGCTGTAAAGATTGCACCACTGGCACTTTTGGGCGGCCTTATGGACACAACAGGTGGTGGCGGTTGGGGGCCAATTGTAACCACCTCTTTAGTTGGATCAGGACATGACCCCAGAACTACCATTGGTTCAGTGAACTTTGCCGAATTCTTTCTCACCGTTACGGTTGCTACGGCACTGTTTTCAATTCTAGACCAAAGTGTCTGGATCATTGTTGCAGGCTTGGTGATTGGTGGCTTATTTGCCGCTCCTTTTGCCGCATACATCACCCGACATCTCAAGACCAAAACATTATTGATCTTGGTCGGTTCGCTGATAAGTTTAATCAGTGTGTTTAATTTATATAAGGCATTTGTATAGGTTTAAGTGGTAAAGATTGATTGCCGATAAATTACTTTGATTTGGGCAAGAAAAAGCCTACTATTTAGCTTAAATAAATTAAGAATAATTAAATTTTTATTGAGGTTTTTGGTGCAGAGAGTAGCAGTGTTTCAACATGCAGAGGGTGAATGGATAGGTTCGATGACGGATTGGTTTGCGGGTAAAGACTTCGAATTGCAAACGTACCGTTTGGATTTAAATGAAGCTTTGCCAACAGTTGAGCAATTTGATTGGTTATTGATCATGGGTGGGCCGATGAGTGCTTATGATGAGGATGTACACCCTTGGCTTGTTGCTGAAAAAAAGATCATCAAAGCGGCCATTGAGTCCGATAAAACCATTCTTGGCATCTGTTTAGGTGGGCAGTTAATTGCCAGCGCAATGGGCGCGGATGTTTATAGAAACACACAACAAGAAGTGGGTTGGTATGAGATTACTAAAACGAATTCCTGTGCGACATGGATGCCTGATTCAATCGTTCCACTAAGTTGGCACTCTGATTGTTTTGATCTACCTGATGGTGCCATTCCTTTTGCATCGACTGCCGTTACTCCGCATCAAGGTTTTAAGTTAGGTGAAAATGTATGGGCACTTCAGTTTCATTTGGAAGCTCAGGCGAATACCGCCGCCGATTTTCTTGCATTGGACGATGAAGGGTTACCGACAGGTGAATATGTTCAGACAGAGGCAGAAATATTTTCTAGTGAACATCTGAAACAGAGTCGTCTAGCCGCATTTAATTTACTAGAGCAAATGAACTCGCGTAAAAACTAAGCTTAAAGCTTAAGTATCAGTATCTAGTCTGTTATTTAGCTTTCGTTAGCAGACAAGGTTAATAAATCAAGAATATTCATCTTTATAGCAAGATGGGTGAGTTCAATATCACTCGTCACACCCAGTTTTTTCTTAATAATATAATGGGCATTGGCCACTGTTTTTGGACTGATATTTAAGGTGTCGGCAATATCTTGTGTGGGTTTTGCTTCGACTAACATGCGTAATATTTCAAACTCACGGACAGTTAGTTGATCTAAAGCTACGCTGTCTGTGCCCAGTTTTTCTAAGGCGAGCGCCTGAGCAATATCAGCGCTCAAGGTATATTTACCTTGTTGTACGTCGTAGATAGCGCGAATCAATACTTCGGGGTCACTACTTTTGGTGACATACCCTGATGCACCGGCTCTGGTTGCCTGTACTGCAAAACTGGGGTTTTGATGCATGCTAAAGACAATTATTTTAGCGTCAGCAGCAAATTGTTTGATCCGTGATATGGCTTCTAAGCCACCTTGACCTGGCATGGAGATATCCATAATGACGATATCGGGTTGGTGTTCTTTATAAGATAAGTAGGCTTGTGCGCCGTCATTAGCTTCGGCAATGACCCTCATATTGTCTTGTTTTTGTAGTAAAGAGCGATAGCCTTCACGCACTATGGCATGGTCATCCACTAACATGATTTTAATGATCTTAGTCATGATGTTGACCTTGTTCTATGGCGATAGGAATGGTGATGTTGACGGTTAAGCCGCCAGTTGCACGCGTGAGTAATGTGATTTTGCCACCTAAGGCCATGACGCGTTCACGGATGCCCAATAGACCTACCCCTAGCGTGTTATCAAACTCGTCTACTTCGGCAATACCATCATCACTAATTTCAAGTTGAATGCTGTGATCGGGCAGAGTGTTGATAATGACTTCAGCTAGTGAAGCTTGAGCATGCTTGGCTATATTGGTGAGGCACTCTTGGACGATACGATAAATATTAACGGGCAAAGGGTCTGGCAAGTTATCAATATTGCCATTAAGAATGAGTTGATAGCTGGTCATTCCATGTGAGCGATTATTCCAATTGTTAAGCAATTTTTTCAGGCTAGTCGTTAAGCCTAAATCGTCCACTTCGGCAGGCCGTAAGCGAGTCAACATACTGCGTAACACATCCATCATGTGATTTGTAATGGGGCTAATGGTATTTAATTCTGCCACCAGTTCGGGGCTTTGTAATTTGGCTGTTTGTTTGATGGATGCGGTCACTGCGTTAATGCCTGCTAAACATTGGCCAAATTCATCATGTAATTCGCGAGCAATATAACGGTGATCTTCTTCCTGAATATTGAGTAATTTCAATGCCAGTTGTTTATTGTCAGCAATTACTTGTTCTTGGCTACTTGCCAGTTGGTTAATCGCCTCGCTGGTGCGTTTCCATTCGTTGATATCGAAAGAGGGCAGTCGGGTATCTAAGTGGCCATCATGCATTTTTTCTAAGCCAGTCACGATAATTTGAGCGGGTTTTAGCATGCGATTAATGGTGAAATATACTAATAAACACACGGCTAATATACTCGCAAACAACACATCAATAACGGCTCTTAGATTATTCCATGCGCGTGAGGTTTCAATACGCGTATTTAATGTAACCAGAATAGAACCGTAAGTCATGATGTTAAAGGAAATGTTTTTTTTGACTTCAAAATCAGGGGAAAAGAGCCGTTGGTATAAAGAACCGAACCACACGGGCCATGTTCGTTCAGCCTCAATTATTTGCTGGCATAGGTTTCTGCGGCGACTTTCAGAGCGAGATAAAAACTGAATACATGAGCCGGAGAGACTGTTGATATCAGGCCATAATTCAGTATTGGGAAATGTACGCGATAAATCGTGGCGAGTGAACATTTGTAATAACTGACTATTGACTTGTTTTTCAATGCGGTCAGCAGTGAAGTTAGCTTCAGAAATGGCTTGTTGATCTGTTTGATAGAGCACATAAAAAGCACTGGCAGCTAAACAAATAACAGCGATGAATAAGATTCGAAAAAATAATTGTTTTTTCAGATTCATAAGTTTTGCTTGAGCGGCCCTTTAAAATGGCGATAGTGTCTAGGATGTCATAGGGCAAACGCTAACAGCCCTCTGCATGTATTGGGCATAATACAATGCAGGGGCTGTTAGCAGAATAAATAGTTACTTATTAATGAGGAATGTCTTTATTTATTTTATGCAGTAGATTACCGACAGCACCTGGAATGGATTTACTGGGTGTCCCTTTTACTTCACTTCGATACTCTTTAACGAGTTTGTTCGTTTTGGTATCAAATACGCGAGCAATCAGATACGAAAATAAATAAGTGGGTTTATGTAGACGACCGATAATAATGTAATCAGCATGATGATTACGTCCTAATTCTGCAGAGCAGCTGGCACAATCGAATAAATAACCGACGGATTTATCTGCATCAGTACGGGCATCATCTGAAAGCGCTATCATCGTGAAACCCTCCATATTGCTAAGGCCACTTTTTAGTAATTCATTAATCATGGCCATATTTTGCTGATCTTGAGCATCTATTTCAGCCACTTTTTGAGGATCAGATAACTTTAAAGTCAAATTAAGTAGCTCAAAATCAGTGACGGCAATTGTGCTACCAGCCCAAACAGGGCTTATCACTAAGAACAGTGAAAGCAATAAGGATGACAGGGTTATATTTTTCATAGTTAATCTTCTTTTAGGTTAAATAGTGAGCACTCTGATACGGGTGCATGGATACTATCTTAACTTAAACGGTGTCGGGCATATTTCCCTGTGAGGAGCAAATTAAGTTCAACAGTTAGGAAGATATATACCCGTAATCATTATTGTGTCGTTCGACGCACTACATGGAACGATGCGATAGCGAGTAAGTAGTGCAAGCCTTCCGTAGGCAAATGGTCGTCAACGTACGGAGTGGAATTAAGCTATGGATGGATTAATTCTTTCACGAGAACGATGACTCGCTGGTTTTCATTCGTCATTCCCGTGGAAACGGGGATCTATCGACCGTGTAAATATCCACTATCGTGTGGATTCCCACGTTTGCGGGAAAGACAGCGTGTTGTTAGCTATCTGCAAAATGATTTCACTTGGGTATATTCATAGGGAAATATGCCCGACAGGGTTCAGGTTAAGATGTTCACCGTGTTGTGCTGCTGGATATGATTTTAAACTCGGAAAACACTATTACTTAGCAAGGACAACCGATGGGATATTTTATTAATTGGTGGCATGGCAACTGCTGGCGCGTTGATGTTGTCAGCTTGGTTGATGACATTTACTAAGTGGTATCAGACCTATGGTGTTGATGACACGTTTGTTTTGCAATAATGCACCGCGCACATGTTGATTATGCGTTAATGTCTGTCTTTAATTTTAGTTTTTATGGTGCAGCCATGGGCGCTGGAATTGAGTTACCGGTCATTGCTTGTTGGTGTGTAGCAATTGGCGGTTTTACCAACCCAACTATCTTTGTTGTAGCGGCATTAGATGATGATTTTTGGGATAAAATGATTTGGAAAGTTTTATCTGCAATCAGCTTTTTGATTACGACAACTGGTTTTGTCTGGATTGGTTATACCTTTGTGCAACATTATTTGAAGGCATAAAATTTCAGCAATGACTTTAGAGAAAGAACCTTTATTATGACTTTATTCGGACTACAGTGGGCCTTGCCATTAGCCCTATATTTATTACCACTTATCGCCTTGCCATGGTTCACACGTACGCTAGAGAAAGTAATTGTGTGGGATAAGTTTGTGCCTGAGGATCCATTATCTAATATGATTGGCCTCGCTTTTAAGGTTTTAGCATCTATTGTTTTAGCGTGTTTAATCTTGTCACTCGCCGGACCTTATCTACCAGAAAAAAAGATTGATCGGATTGGCGAAGGGGCGGAAGTAGTTGTTCTCGTTGACCGTAGTCGCAGTATGGATGATGCCTTTGCGATTAAGGGTCAGTTATTAATGGCAAGTGTCGGCAAGTCTGATAGTAAACGTCGTGTGGCGAAGATGTATTTACAAGAGTTTATTGATAAACGCCCTGATGATCGATTTGGCTTTGTTTTATTTAGTGATAAAGCTTTAGATTTATTGCCTTTGACCTATAACAAGGAAACGATTCGAGCCACGGTAGATGCCAGTGCATTAGGTAAAGGTTTATCTGAAACCAACATTGCCAAGGCATTAATCAAAGCGGCAGAAATGTATGAAGGACAAACTTATCGCGGTTCACGGATTGTTGTACTTGTATCTGATGGCGGGCAGGAGTTTAGTGAAGAAGCCCAGCAAAAAATTGCAGCCTTATATAAGAAGGAAAACTTAACACTCTACTGGTTATATATGCGTTCAGTAACAGGCATGACGCTGGATGCAAAACCAGGCGACAACGAGCGATGGACTACCACGCCAGAAAGAAAGCTACATACTTTCTTTAAATCAATAGGTAATCCTTATCTTCCTTTTGAAATTGGTTCGATGAAAAGTTTCTCAGAAGCGATAGATACCATTGATAAACAACAGTATCAAACGTTGATTGTTGAAGAAACATTGCCAAAAGAAGAAAAGGCTAAAGTATTCCTTATTTCGGCCTTGGCGCTAATGTTTTTACTCATGTTAGCTCAGGTTTATACCGCATGGGGTGTCAGGAAAGCACATGAGTAACATTATATAAATTAAGTAAAATTCTGTATCGAATATAGATAACAATAAAATCAATAAGATAACTAAAAGAGAGGAAGTTATGACGGACATGCAACATTTACAATCAGCTCGTGATAAAGCACTAGCATTAGAAAAAGTGGTTAATACCGTTGTCATTGGGCAACAAAAAGCGATTAGATTAATTTTGATTGCTTTACATGCTCGAGGACATGTATTGCTAGAAGGGGGCGTTGGTGTCGGTAAAACAACCTTACTTCGTGCCTTTTCTAAAGCATTAGGCGGTGCATTTGGTCGTATCGAAGGTAGTGTCGATTTGATGCCGAGTGATTTACTTTATAGTGCATGGGTTGATGGTGAAGGCAAGCCTGTTATTGATCCGGGTCCACTCATTGCTCATGGTGATGATACGGCAGTATTTTTCTTTAATGAAATTAACCGTGCGCGGCCACAAGTCCAATCATTATTATTACGTGCCATGGCAGAACGTAGTGCTGAAGCCTTTGGTAAAGAATATAGATTCCCACATATGGTTGTTTTTGCTGATCGTAATGGCGTTGAAAAAGAAGAAACATTTGAATTGAGTGCTGCGGCACGCGATCGTTTCTTATTTGAAATTGGTATTTCAAACCCAGAAGTATTGGAAGATCGTAAATCATTGATCTTTGATTCTAGATTCCATGATGTGGATGAGTTGTTGAGTGGTTTATCAGAACCTTTACTTGATTACACTGAGTTGAATGCACTGGATAAAGAAATTCAACATGCGGTGTTTGTGTCACCTGAAATCGAAGACTATATCATTCGAATTTGGGATGCGACATGGAGACCTCATGAGTTTGGCATTGATATTCCTGATGTGTTTATGGAGGAGCTAGTCGTTGCTGGAGCCAGTGTTCGTGGTATGTCAGCGATGGTAAGAGCGGCCAAAGTAGCGGCATGGTTAGAAGGTCGTGATCATGTATTACCGGATGATGTACATACGGTATTATTTGCGACATTAACGCATCGAGTCTTCTTGTCACCGATATATGAAGGTCGTCGTGAGCAGATCATGCCGCAATTTATCGCGGCACTACGCGACCATATTTCAGCCCCATAAACCGTAACCCTAATTTATCAATCTATATAGGGCTTAAAGGGCTTAAATATGAGTGAAAATAAAAAGCGACAAGACGAGTTTAGCTATCGTTATCCGCATAAGGTCTACGGTAGCTTACCAGGCGTTCATTATGGTAAGTCATTAGGTACGGGAGATAGCTTTGCAGGTTTTTCTGATCTGTTTGATTATCCTGATCCTCGGCGTTTAGATTTACGGGCTTCAATTCGAAGTAATATGGCGACAGGCAGAGATAATTACCTCGTTAAACGTTATCAACAGCGCTCACCGATCACCTTGTGGGTAATGGCTGATTTATCACGTTCGATGGCAATATCCAATGTGAATCATGAACAGTTAGCTAATTTGACACAGCTAGTTGCTCATTCCGCGGTTGGCTTGGGTGATCGCTTTGGTTTGGCGGGGTTTGATTCAGGTTTACGTCACGATGTACATATGATGCCTACGCGTCAGCGGAGTATGCCGACGATAGCTGCCGATATGATTCGTGATGCAGCGCCAGCAAATTCCCCTGGCATTGATGGTTTGATTCATGCGGCCAATATGATTACTAGTAAACATGCAATCGTATTTCTTGCGTCTGACTTTTGTTGTGATATTGATGTGCTTGATAAGGCCTTAAGACAACTATCACGTTATACCGTGATACCGGTTGTTTGGAAACATGATGATGTTAATCATTTGCCATCGCATGCTGGTTGGACAGAAATGCGTGATTCAGAAACAGGCGAAAGACGTAGCCTGTGGATGCGTCCAAGTATTAAAAAACGCTGGCAACAAACCATAGATGAGCATTTTGAACAGTTAACAGCATGCTTTATGCGTCATCGAGTCAGACCATTATTTACCGATGGTGATGTGACTGGCGAGCAACTTACAAACTACTTTTTAGGTAGGAATTAATAATGATAAAATTAAGATATAACATCTTAAAATACGTGATATTCATTGTCGTTACGTTTTATTCTGGAATGAGCGTCGCCGCTGATAATTCGCTTAATGTATCCGTTGATCGTACATGGGGATTGTTATTGGGTGATGATGTAACGGTTAAAATCGATTTAACGACATTAGAGCAAGGTATTGATGATTCTAGCTTGCCTTTAGAAGACAAACGATATGGTACTTGGTTATATTTGAAGACGACTGATCGGACAACGTCACACTTAATATTCCACTTTCAGATTGTCAATGTACCCTTAAAAAATACGGCAATTGAGACTCCTAGGTTTGATGTGAAACAAGCTGATGGACAGTGGCTTACACTACCGACGACACCTATTACAATTGGGCCATCATTAGCAGTTGACGAGGGTGTAGAAAACATCACCGCTAAACCTGATATGAAACCGACATTAATTTCAACTGATGAATCGGTAAAACGCCTACAGATCTTTGTATTAACCGCCATTGTGTCGGGATTGATATTAGCCTTGTGGCACTTTGGCTGGAAAACTAAAAACCGCCAACCATTTGCTCAAGCTGTTCATGATTTGTCACGCCTGAAATTCCATGCTGTGACGCCGGATCAAGCGACGCGTATTTTACATACGGCCTTTAATCATACAGCTGGTACGGTTGTGGTCTATGGTGAGTTAGAGGCATTTATCAAACAGCGCCCATGGTTGCAACCATTACAGAAAGACATCGCGTTATTTTATACGCAATCAGAACAACACTTTTTTGCTCGAAATTCACAGGAAGGACCTGATGTCGATAGGGTGAGGAAACTAGCTAAAGCTTGTCGTGTTAAGGAGATGCTCGCATGAATAAATTATTTCATTTAGCACATTGGTTATTAGTCGCTATTATTGTCATCAGTGTGATTGCTATTGGTCAAGCAGGATACGCCTTGTGGCAGACAAATAAGGTTAATGCCTTCATTAGTGGTGACGTCGAATCTGAATTAGTGCCCGAACATTTTAAAGCACAATTTTCACAAGCATTTCGTGATGTTGAACAAGGTAAACCTGAATCAGCCTTAGAAAGATTGACCACAGTATTGGAAACGGATGATCCAGAATTAGAAGCCGCTACGTACTTTAATCGTGGCAATATTCATTTGCGTGAAGCGCAAGCGATGGCAGCGGATGACACCGCACGAATTTCATTAGTAGGCCTTGCGAAACAAGATTATCGTAATGCATTGCTAATAAACTCATCGCTGTGGGATGCACGTTTTAACTTAGAATTAGCATTGTTGATGGTGCCAGAAGAACCGCCGCTAACAGAAGCATCTGATAAGTCTAAAGGCGGAGGTGTTGTCGTTCATGCGGTTGGTTTTAGGGTTGATTTACCATGAAGTTAACTTATCAATCACGCATTATTGCTTCAGCGATGTTGATGTTGCTGGTGGTTGCGTTAATTATGGCGGCATTGTGGTTTCCTCGTACGGATCGCACAATAAAAGTCATGGACTTATTGTTTGTCATTGATATTACGCAAAGTATGGATGTAAAAGATGTTGAGCAAGATGGGCAAACAATCAGTCGTTTAACTTGGGCAACAGAATATACAAAACAAACCTTACAACAATTGCCTTGCGGTTCTCATGTTGGACTGGCTGCGTTTAGTGAAGCACGGAGTTTAGTGTTAATTAATCCTGTCGAAGTGTGTGCGAGTTATAACGACTTGACTCAAATGCTTTCTAAAATTAATGGAAATATGGCATGGGCATTATCAAGTGAGGTGTCAAAAGCGGCATTTGTTGCCATTGACCAAGCAAAACTTATGGAGCCTAGTCCTGATGTGGTTTTCATTACGGATGGCCATGAAGCTCCCCCTTTACACGAAAGCCTTTATCCAAAATATCAAGGCAAAATTGGTGACGTAACGGGTGTATTTGTAGGGATTGGTGGTGACAAATTATTACCCATTCCGAAACATGATATTGACGGAACAGATGAGGGTTTCTGGCAGCAAAATGACGTTATGCATGAAGATGTTTATGCCTCGCTTCGAAATGAGTCACCAGAGGTTCGTGCGGCAAAACCGCGCAATGAACATTTGTCATCACAGAAAAAATCACATCTAGAAAAGTTGGCAAAAATGCTCGATTTTGATTATGTGATGTCGCCTTCGAAATCAAATACTGTTATCGATGCACTGAAACAAAAAGTAAAAACGCGTGACCAAGTGGTTAACTATAACTGGGCACCATGGTTCATTGGAATTGCATTATTTTTACTTATCTTAATGTACTTCCCTATTCGGTATTTTCGGGACTAAATATGTTTAACTAACTTCCCGACCTGAGATTATATGGGATATTGAAGTACGCTCGACAGCTCAAAAATAAGAAACCGTTTATTATCCACAGCGCCCAAACTTCTGGAATGTTGCGTCTTATTACAAAGTATGAAATATTTAATCGATATAATAGTTATGCGGCCATAGGTTTCATAAAACATAGCGTTTGAGTCGATTAGGATAAATATGTACGAACATGAATTACTTTATGGCTTCAGCAGTGTTTCGATTGCATTAGCACTGTTTGTTGCCATTATTCTCTTCAACGAAATTGGTTTTAGGTCGGGTCGTTTTATTCAGTCCCATACTGATAGTGATGTTAAAGCACTTACGGGTTCTATTCAGGCCAGCGTACTAGGTTTGTTGGCACTGTTACTTGGGTTTACGTTTAGCATGTCTATGCAACGCTATGATAATAGAAGCATGGCCTTGATTGATGAAGCTAACGCAATAGGTACGGCTGTATTACGAGTTCAATTATTACCAGAACAATATCGAAAGGATGCTAGTAAATTATTCCAGGAATATGTAAATTTACGCGTATCCATAGGTAAGTTAGACCTTACGAAGCTAGAAGAGCGTAATGACTACAATAAAAGAATTAGCGATTTACAAAGTGCATTATGGTCACTAGCTATTTCAGCAACAAATGACGATCCGCGGCCCGTAACAACAGGGGCATTTGTCAAATCGCTAAATGATGTCATTGACAGTCAAGGCAAGAGAAATGCCTTACTTCAAATGCACGTGCCAGAAGTGGTATTAGCCTTGCTATTTATTGTCTTTATTTCATCTGGCGGGATAATGGGCTATTCCGCTGGGCTAAGTGGCAAACGTGTCATCGCACCAATAATATTGGTTTCGTTATTAATCACATTGATAGTTTTCATTATTATTGATCTTGATCGACCAAAACGTGGCCTCATACAAGTAAATCAAGGGGTAATGACTGAGCTTCTGAATAGTGTTGGTAAGTAACTAAATACTAGATTAGATAAAGCGATTGTTCATGAAAGTAGCCAGTGTGAAGTATCCATATATCTTTCTTAAATATGTCAAATTTTCAGTTTTGTTACAGGGATGGGTGAAGATCATCGACGTTTTTTCCTAATAACTGTAGATATGCATCCAAACATTGTTGAACGAATATTTGTTTTTCTCGATATTGAGAAATGAGCAAATAAGCATACGTTAGAACCATTACTCTGTTTTCTCGCTCGTCAATAAATGCAATCGGCGAATCTTTGACGTTTGGAATGCCCTCATGAGATGCATAGATTAGCTCGTTTCTAATGTTCGCTTCTCGTTCTATTAATTTCCGCAATGTTGTTGCTGACTTTACGCTAGCTAACACAACAGTTTGTTTTTTAAAACCGACCCTTTTTTGGTTGTTGGTGATATTCATGTTAAGAGGAGGTGTAGGGCTTACCCAGCGGGAATCTCCAGGGATTAACGAGGGAAAAGAAATGATCAATTTTCCTTTTAAGACATCACTACCTTCTGAGACGACGAGTTTCAATATATCTCCCGCTCCAATCTCATGCATAAAACCAGAAACAACTAGTAAAAGGTGCCAAATACCAGCTTTGTGAGAATGGTTATATGAATTCAACATTTTTGAATTATTATATTCAAGGTTTTGGAGTTCTCTAATTATTCCCGTTGCAGCCTCTTCCTCTGCTGTAATTGCACGAAACGCTGACATTTCATTATCTATGCCAGCAAGCAATCTTGCTTTGTCAATTTGAACCCAAGCATGCTTGATTGAACTTCTACTATTCTTAGGCGCCTTATCGACCATCGATAACAGAGTTTCTTTTCGTTTATTGAGAGGCATATTAAGGCCTATAACGATTACAGTAAGGTGTGTGAGGTACTAGCGTCCCAATGGTAGCAGGCTTTTTGTGGCTGGAGTGAGTTTGATGTCTTTTGTTAACTTGCATGCAGCTTCTCCCACGTAGTAAGTTGCCACAAGTGAAGATAGTAAGCCACTCAACAGTGCCAGATGGATCTATTTGTATTTGATGTTGTCTTTTTATCAAGGGGGAATAAAAACTCCCTGTAATTCTTATACATAGATGGACTATAATTTGCTCTAAATGAATAATCAACCTAAAAGCGGGCATTATTTGTGGCTTATCGTTTTAGCTATTCTAAAACGCCATTCAAATAATTTGAGGTTATACTCCATTCTATGATTCTCGATATTTCTATTACTCTGCAAACCTGCATGCTAACCAATGACGGCAATCTCCTGTTTGAATCTTCTGTGTCTACGGCTTTAAATGGTGCCGGAGAGCAAAAAAATAGCGGTTGTACGCCGCGAGGCATGCATGTGATTCGCGCCTGTATTGGTGCTGGTCAAGCTGAGAATACGGTATTTGTCGGTCGTCGTCCTACTGGTGAGATATATAGACCTGAACTGGGAAGGCTATTTCCTAAGCGCGATTGGATACTGACGCGTATTTTATGGCTTAGCGGACTGGAATTGGGCAAAAATCGATTGGTAAATGTTGATACAATGCAACGTTTTATCTACATCCATGGATGTCCAGACAGCTTGCCTATGGGCATACCGTTATCTCATGGTTGTATTCGTATGCATAATAAGGATTTACTGACGCTGTTCGATTTGGTTATTCCAGGTACGCGTGTGTATATCCATGAATAAAGGGTTGGAATATGACATTAGGCCCATTAATGGTCGATGTGCTTGGTTTGGAACTAAGCGAACAAGAACGTGACATATTGCGCCATCCATTGGTTGGTGGTGTCATCTTATTTAGCCGTAATTATGAATCCCCCGAACAAGTTGCCGTACTGACTGCCAGTATTCGTGCTTTGCGGGAACCTCACCTGATTATTTCAGTTGATCACGAAGGTGGTCGCGTTCAGCGATTCAGGAAAGGCTTTACCCGCTTGCCACCGATTGGCGCATTGGGTAAACACTATATGCAACATCCCAAACAAACACTGGAATATGCTGAAAAAACCGGCTGGTTGATGGCGGCTGAATTACGGGCTGTGGGTGTCGATTTTAGTTTTGCCCCTGTTTTAGATTTAGATTATGGCGTTAGTGAAATAATTGGTGATCGTGCTTTTCATCGTGATCCTGAAGCCGTAGCTTCAATGGCTTATGCCTATATTCAAGGTATGAAACGAGCGTGGATGCCGGCAGTTGGTAAACATTTTCCCGGTCATGGGGCAGTTGAAGTGGACTCGCATTTAGGTTTACCCGTTGATTCACGCCATTTCGAAGATATGATTCAAGCTGATATTTTACCCTTTAGCCGCTTATGCCAAACAGAGTTAGCAGGCATTATGCCGGCCCATATTGTTTATGAACAAAGTGATAGTTTACCAGCCGGTTTTTCACCGTTTTGGATCAAAGAAATTTTACGTGATCGTTTAGGTTTTCAAGGTGCGGTATTGAGTGATGATCTCAGTATGGAAGGTGCCGCGGTAATGGGCAATAGTTTAGAACGTGCAGAAGCGGCATTGGATGCCGGTTGTGACATGGTGTTGGTCTGTAATAAACCCGAAAGTGTTATTCAAGTGATAGATGGCTTGAAAGTGAAAGATGATGCACTTAGACATATGAGATTAGTTCGATTACACGGTCGACATGGTATGGAGAGGGAAGAATTATTTGCCAGTCAACAATGGAAAGAAGCGGCAAACACCGTATTGAGTTATGCCCCTGATCCTGAAAGAGAGTTAATTTAACATGAGATATATGTTTGTAATTTGTCTGTTATTAATGTCATCTATCGGCATCAATGGCAGTGCGTATGCTAACGCTAATAATGCTACTGTTTCACATGTAGGTGTAGCGAACAGTGTTGCTACCAATGATAAAAATGCTGTTGTTGCACAAGATGTGATAATCACTACTGATGATTCAGCTTTAAGTCATCTGATACAACCGATTACAGATATTGATCTTCGTTCGTTATTACCTTCGGTTTTAAAGGGCGGATTTTTACTGGAATATTGGCAGTGGATGGGACTACTTTTCGTTATTATATTGGGCTCAATAGCTGATAAGACGGTTGCATGGTTATTAAAAATAAACATGATGAATTGGCTAAAACGTCACGCAGATTTTCAAAATATAGATAGCTCAGTATTGAGACCACTGGGCTTGATGGCAATGGCAATGGTCTGGTGGGCTGGCTTGAGCTTGTTAGCTTTACCTGATTTAGCCTGGTCAATTATTTCGATTGCGGTCAAATTATTGGTGAGTCTGTCAGGGATATGGAGTGCCTTCCGTCTGGTTGATATTTTAGATGCCTTACTGATGAAAAAAGTCAGTAAGACCGCAACGAAATTTGACGACTTGTTAGTACCCATGGTGACAAAAAGTCTTAAAGTATTTGTGGTGGTGATAGGCATTGTCTTTGTTGCTGATAATTTAAATGTTGATGTAAGTAGCTTATTAGCTGGGCTTGGTTTAGGTGGCTTGGCATTTGCTCTAGCGGCTAAAGATTTATTAGGTAACTTTTTTGGTTCCTTAACCGTATTGCTTGACCGTCCCTTTCATATTGGTGATTGGGTGGTGATTGGTGATGTTGAAGGTTCTGTCGAAGAAGTTGGTTTTAGAAGTACGCGGATCAGAACGTTTTATAACTCATTGATAACGCTGCCTAATGCCTTACTTACGACGACTAAAATTGATAATATGGGTGCGCGCCGTTATCGCCGTATGAGAACGATGTTGTCGTTGACCTATGCCACAACACCGGAAAAAATCGATGCGTTTTGCGAAGGTGTTCGCACCTTAATTCAGCTTCATCCCTATATGCGAAAAGATTATTACCATGTTTATTTCAACGAATATGGCCCTGCATCACTCGATATTCTGGTCTATGTATTTTGGGAAACACCCGATTGGAATACGGAATTAAGAGAACGTCATCGTTTTTTAGTCGATATCTTACGATTAGCTAAACAATTAGATGTAGAGTTTGCCTACCCAACTCAGACTATTTATTTGAAAAAAGATAATGGCGTAGCAGAAGTAGCAGAAACATTTAAACCCGCAATGACGCAAGATGAAGCGTTTATGATGGGCAAGCGGCAAGCTGAAGTTATTGTCGATAGTACCTTAGGTCGGGGTAATAAGCCTGATCCTGTGACTTTTCCGTAATAACTTGAGTTAATAGATACATATGACCGCTGAGTTTGTCCATTTACATCTCCACACTGAATATTCCTTGGTGGATGGTTTAGTTCGAATTAAACCCTTAGTCTCTGCGGTAGCAGATGCGGGTATGCCTGCCATCGCGATTACCGATCAGCACAATTTCTTTGCTGCGGTGAAGCTTTATACGGCCGCCCAACGTGCTGGTTTAAAGCCTATTCTTGGCGCTGATTTACGTTTACGCGATCCTGATGATGCTAAAAAAAGCAGTCGTTTTGTGCTGCTTTGTCAGGACATGGTCGGATATCATAATCTCTGTCGCTTGTTATCTCGCGCTTATATGGAAGGCCAACACTTGGGTGTGCCCATGCTTGATCTGGAATGGTTAGATGGCCAAAGTGATGGATTGATCTGTTTGGCTGGTGGACGAGATGGCATTTTAGGTCGATCCTTACTGAATAATTTGCCTGAAGAAGCAGACGCTATAGCGACTCATTGGCAAACATTGTTTCCTGATAGATTGTACTTAGAACTGGTTCGCACTGGCCGTGATGAAGAAGAGCGTTATCTCAATGCGGCCTTAGATCTAGCCATAAAACATGACTTGCCTGTAGTGGCGACGAATGATGTACGATTTTTAGTTACCGAAAATTTCGAAGCGCATGAAGCGAAAGTTTGCATCAATGAAGGTCGCTTATTAGACGACCCGCGTCGCCCACGTAATTATTCGCCAGAGCAATATTTACGCAGCCCTGCGGAAATGGTTGCCTTATTCAGTGATATTCCTGAGGCTATCGAAAATACGATTGAGATAGCTAAGCGCTGCAATGTTGAACTAATATTAGACGAGCATTTTTTACCCGATTTCCCAGTACCAGAAGGAATGACCATTGCTGAATTTTTCAGCCAAGAATCATTTGAAGGTTTAGAAGAACGCTTACCCGTATTATTTCCTGACCCAGACGTGCTGGCAGACAATCGTCAAGAATATGAAGATCGCTTACAGATTGAGTTGGACGTTATTAATGAAATGGGTTTTCCGGGTTATTTCTTAATCGTTGCCGATTTCATTAAATGGTCTAAAAACAATGAAGTACCTGTGGGGCCTGGACGGGGTTCTGGTGCCGGATCGTTGGTCGCTTATGCTTTAAAAATTACCGATATTGATCCGCTGCAATATGATTTGTTATTTGAACGATTTCTGAATCCTGAACGAGTTTCATTACCAGATTTTGATATCGACTTTTGTATGGAAGGCCGTGATCGCGTTATTGAATATGTATCGCAGCATTATGGTCGCGACCATGTATCGCAAATTATTACTTACGGCACGATGGCGGCGAAAGCGGTATTGCGTGACGTTGGACGTGTATTGGGCTTTCCTTATGGTTTAGTGGATGGCCTTGCTAAATTAGTCCCGTTCGAAATCAAGATGACCTTGACCAAGGCAATGGAACAAGAACCTTTGCTGAAAGAACGTTATGACAAAGAAGAAGATGTTAAAACCTTAATCGACTTAGCCTTACAGCTGGAAGGTTTGACGCGTAACGTAGGTAAACATGCCGGTGGTGTTGTTATTGCCCCGAAAGCCTTAACCGAATACACCCCCATTTATTGTGAAGATAACGGTGCCGGTTTGGTCTCGCAATATGACAAGGATGATGTCGAAAGTGTTGGTTTAGTTAAATTCGATTTCTTGGGCTTAAAAACACTGACAGTGATTGATTGGGCGGTGAAAAATGTTAAGGCAATGTTACCGCCTGACCAAGCCGCTAAAATCGATATCACTAATTTACCGCTTGATGATAAGCCAAGTTATGACTTGTTAAAACGTGCCGAAACCACGGCCGTTTTCCAGCTTGAATCGCGTGGTATGAAAGAGCTAATTAAGCGCTTACAACCTGATACGTTTGAAGATATAGTCGCCTTGGTAGCTCTGTTTCGTCCGGGTCCATTGCAGTCAGGCATGGTTGATGACTTTGTTAATCGTAAACATGGTCGTGCCAAAGTTGATTACCCACACCCTGATCTTGAACCGGTATTAAAACCAACCTACGGCGTTATTGTTTATCAAGAACAAGTAATGCAAATTGCCCAAGTATTGGCGGGATATAGCTTGGGTGGGGCGGATATGTTGCGCCGTGCCATGGGTAAGAAAAAAGCCGAAGAAATGGCGCAACAACGTGCTTTATTCTTAGAAGGGGCACAAAAACGAGACATTGATGAAAAGACGGCAGGGCCGATCTTTGATTTGATGGAAAAATTCGCCGAGTATGGTTTTAACAAATCTCACTCAGCAGCGTATGCGCTTGTTGCTTATCAAACGGCATGGCTAAAAGCCCATTATCCAGCGGCCTTTATGGCGGCAGTGTTATCGGCCGATATGGATAATACCGACAAGGTTGTGGGATTGATTGATGAATGTCGGGATATGAAGCTTACGGTATTACCGCCCGATGTTAATCACAGTAAAATTAAATTCACTGTTGAAGATGAATCATCCGTTCGTTATGGCCTTGGTGCGATTAAAGGTGTCGGTGAAGCGGCCTTAGCAGGCATTATTGAAGAACGACAAAAGGGTAAACCTTTTACAAGTTTATTTGATTTTTGTCAGCGTGTTGACATGAAAAAAATCAACCGACGAGTGATGAATTCCTTAGTCAAATCAGGCGCATTAGATTCATTAGGTGGTCATCGTGCAAGTTTAGCGGCAAGCCTAACTAAAGCATTACAAATTGCCGAGCAACATCGTCGTAATAATGATAGCGGTCAAAATGACATGTTTGGTTTAATGACGGTAGATGAAGACAAGCATGTTGAAGAACCTTTAGACGACGCGCCATTATGGTCTGAAGAACAGTTATTAATCGCTGAAAAAGAAACACTCGGTCTATACTTGAGCGGGCATCCTATCGATCGTTATATCGATGAGTTATCTAAATTTATTCCGAAAAGAATTAACGAATTAGATGCACCAGAAGCTAAAGGTTATCAGCGCAATGAAATCCCGGTGATTACTGCAGGTTTGATTGTTGCTATTCGTACCATGAAAGGTAGAAATGGTGGCAGAATGGCATTTATAACCTTAGATGATCAAACTGCTCGTCTGGAAGTACGTGTTTTTGCTGAGGTTTATGAACAATATCAAGCCATCTTACAACCTGATAAATTAGTTGTAATGCAGGGTAAAATTGGTCAAGATAACTTTACTGGTGGTTTAGCAGCCACGGCCGATGCCGTATATGACATCGCTCGGGCGCGCGAAATGTGTGGTAAATCTTTACTGATAACGATAGATAATAAGACTGGCGTGGATAATCTGACGGACTCTTTGCAAACAACATTATTGCCATTTAGAGAAGGATTGGTTACGGTTGAATTAGAATATATGAATCAAGCGGCACGTACTTTAATAAGGCTAGGGGATGATTGGAAAGTATCGCCAAGTGATGAGTTAATTGCCCAATTATCAGCCTTACCGGCGGTGAGTGCAGTAAGAATGACCTATAACACCTAGAACTAGGAATTATAAGTGACAATGAGAGAACGGGAAAACTTGGTAAAGCTTGCGCAGTTAGAAGAAGATGAGCTTACTGCAGACATAAACGCTGCCTTATCGATAAAGGAAAACGCATCGCCAGAAGCTGATTTGGCTCCGGAAGGTGACGAGCAGTCTTTGCGTGTTTTAGCAGAGATTTTAGGATTTCCTTATGTCAGCATGAGGGAGGCTCAGATTGATGATGCCATCTTGTCGTTGATTCCGGCAGAATTCGCTCGGAAAAACGATGTTATGCCCCACTTAAGCTGACACGTTCTCATTTAACCGTCGCAATGGCTAATCCTCGGCGGCAAGATATTTTTCAAGCTTTAGGTTTTATTACTGGTTTAACTATTGACGTTGTAGTTGCTAGCTCAAAAGATGTGCAGTGGGCAGTACGACACTATTATGGTGTTCAAGATGATGAGCTCGCCTTAGAGTCAATTGGAAGTCAAGTTTATGATGTTGCAGAAGAATTAGAGTTAGCACGGTTAGGTAGTGAGAATGCCATTGTCCGTTTAGTAAATAATGTTATTCGAGATGCGATTGATCGCAAGGCCTCGGACATTCACATTCGGCCACGTGGGAAAAATGTTGAACTTATTTATCGTATGGATGGCACATTAACGACGATACGATTCATTAGTAAATCATTACTACCTGCGGTGGTCAGTCGAATTAAAATTTTGGGTGGGATGAATATCGCTGAGCGTCGGGTACCCCAAGATGGCCGAAGCTGTGTGCGTATGAGTGACAATACGGTTGATTTACGTATTTCAATTATGCCTACAGTGGAAGGTGAAAGTGTTATTATTCGACTTTTAAATAGTCAGGTGGGCTTAAAATCAATTGTTGAGCTGGGTTTTAGTGCTCATGATGAAGATATATTTCGAGATTTATTGCATAAAAGTAATGGTATTTTCTTAGTTACAGGCCCAACAGGATCAGGAAAATCTACTACCTTATATGCTGCACTTGGCGAAGTTAAAAAACAAAACGTCAATATTATTACGGTAGAAGACCCCGTTGAATATCACATGGATGGCATTGAGCAAATTCAGATTAATCATGGCACTGGTTATACTTTTGCAAGGGCATTACGTAATATTTTACGACATGACCCTGATGTGATTTTAGTTGGCGAAATACGTGATCAAGAAACCGGTAAAATTGCGGTAGAGAGCGCTTTAACGGGGCATTTAGTGTTAAGTACACTGCATACTAATAACGCCGCGGGTGCAATTACACGGTTATTGGAAATGGGTATTGAACCTTATTTGCTAAATGGCAGTTTGTTGGGGGTTTTAGCGCAACGATTAGTGAAAGTTAATTGCCAAAATTGTTTAGCGGTTGAGCCCGTTGATACATTAGCTAGACAGTCACTAAATGTGCCTGAAGATGAAGTATTTTATCACGGTACTGGCTGTGAAAAGTGCAATAAAACCGGTGTCGTAGGTCGTATGGCGGTATATGAATTATTGCGTATTAATCCAAGCATTAAAGCTATAATTAAACATTGAGGTAGCGACGACTGATATTCATCAACATGCATTAGCTTCAGGTATGATACCTTTGACTGATAATGCACTATTAAGAGCGCGTGCCAAAGAGATTTCCTTGGCAGAAGTTTATCGCATACGATTGGATTAGATCTAAAAGAGAATTTACCATGGATATAATACCCTATTTAAAATTGATGGCCGACAAAAACGCTTCAGATCTATTTTTTTGCACGGGCACGGAACCACAAATTAAAATTGAAGGCGCAATTCGCCCTGTGGGCGCGCAGAAGATGCTACCCGGTGAGATTAAAGAATTAGCTTATTCAATAATGTCTTCTGAGCAAGCAATTGAGTTTGAAGAAGTCTTGGAAATGAACTTCGCCATTCCCTTAAAGAATGTCGGGCGATTCAGGGTGAATATCTTTCTTCAACGCGGAGAAGTTTCAATTGTTATTCGCTATATCCAAGCTAATATCCCACGTTTTGAAGATATGAATTTACCGCCGATATTGGGCGATATTATTATGGAGAAAAGGGGCTTAGTATTGGTCGTTGGTTCAACTGGCTCAGGTAAATCAACCACATTAGCGGCAATGATTGGCCATCGCAATCGAAACTCTGCGTCCCATATTTTAACGATTGAAGATCCATTGGAGTTTATTCATAACCATGAAAAATCAATCGTTCAACAGCGTGAAGTAGGTATTGATACCTTGTCTTATGGTAATGCTTTGAAAAACGCGCTTCGGGAGGCACCTGATGTTATTTTGATTGGTGAGATTCGTGACATCCATACGATGAAATTTGCGATTACTTATGCTGAAACAGGTCATTTATGTTTAGCTACTTTGCATGCAAACAATGCCAATCAGACTTTAGACCGAATTATGAATTTCTTTCCTGAAGGTGCACATCGTCAGTTAATGATGGATATGTCTCTTAATATGCGTGCAATTATTTCCCAACGCTTGTTAATCGGTGCGAAAGATAAATCTCGCGTGCCAGCTGTTGAGGTAATGTTAAATACCCCTTATATTGCTGAATTAATCGCAAAAGGTAGTGTGGGAGAAATTAAAACTGCGATGACCGAAAGTAAGGATGAAGGGATGGTTACCTTTGATCAAGCATTATTGGAATTATACCATGGTGGTAAAATTACACTTGAAGAAGCTATCAGTAATGCCGATTCTAAGAATGATTTAAGTTTAGCCATTCGAATGGGTGCAGGTGTTGTAGATGATGATACAAATGAACTGATATTGGGATAAAGCGCTCTGTAATTAAGCGTGTATAATTCCCTTAAAGATTTCAAATTTAAGGTAACAAAAATGCAAGTAAATTTCTTAGACTATGAACAACCTATTGCTGAATTAGAAGCAAAAATCGATGAACTGCGTTACATGAGCAACGACAGCGATTTAAACATTACTGAGGAAATTCAAAAGTTAAAAGAAAAGAGTGAGTCGTTGACTAAGTCCATCTTCTCATCACTGACACCGTGGCAAACCACTCAAATGGCTCGTCATCCTCAACGTCCTTATACCTTAGATTATATTCACCGCATTATCACTGATTTTGAAGAGCTACATGGTGACCGTGCTTACGCTGACGATGCGGCACTTATTACAGGAATTGGCCGATTAAATGGCCGTTCAGTTGTCGTCATTGGTCATCAAAAAGGCCGCGATACTAAAGAAAAAATTGCTCGTAATTTTGGTATGCCTAGACCTGAAGGCTACCGTAAAGCCTTGCGAGTAATGAAAATGGCAGAACGATTTGGTTTGCCAGTATTAACCTTTATTGATACACCAGGCGCCTACCCCGGTATTGGTGCTGAAGAACGTGGTCAAAGTGAAGCTATTGCCCGTAATTTATTTGAAATGTCACAACTTAAAACGCCGATTATCAGTACCGTTATTGGTGAAGGTGGTTCTGGTGGCGCATTAGCTATCGGGGTCTGCGATCATTTAATGATGTTGCAATACAGTGTTTATTCAGTGATTTCACCTGAAGGTTGTGCGTCTATTTTATGGAAAAGCGCTGAAAGAGCAGCCGATGCTGCTGAAACACTAGGCGTTACTTCTGATCGGCTTAAAGGTTTTGGTCTTATTGATCGTATTATTCCTGAACCATTGGGTGGTGCTCATCGTGATTTAGATGAAATGGCTGAACGTGTAAGAGATGCGCTCGAGATGAAATTACGTGACTTAGAAGCAATGCCAATTGCTAGTTTGGTCGAAAAACGTCAAAAACGCTTACTCAGTTATGGTGAGTTTGAGGGCTAAGCCACCCATTTCAAATAATGCTCAATCCACAATCAGTCATTGCCGATATTGTAAGGCTAGCTAAAGGTAAAAAAATCTGGCTAGCCTACAGTGGCGGCGTTGACTCCCATGTATTGCTCCATCTATTAGCCACCAGTAACGCTACAGAATTAGCTGGTTTAGAGGTTGTACATATTGATCATGGCCTGCAGTTTGAATCAACAAAATGGGCACAGTATTGTGCAACCGTCTGTACGGCATTAAAGGTGAATTTTCAGTGCTTGACTGTCAATGTTACCGATATTGCAGACTTAGGTTTGGAGGCTGCAGCACGGAAAGCGCGTTATGATGCGATTGCCAGCTTAGTTGCCCCTGAAGATGTCGTGCTGACGGCACAACATCAACACGATCAAGCAGAAACATTACTATTACAACTGCTACGAGGCGCAGGCCCTAAAGGTCTGTCGGCGATGGCAAGTGAATCACAACTTAATTCTGTCACATTAATTCGGCCTTTACTCGCTATAGCACAAGCAGACATCATTGCGTATGCAAAACAGCATAAACTGCAATGGATAGAAGACCCCAGTAATGTGGAAACCCGCTGGAATCGTAACTATATTCGTCATGATCTTTGGCCACTGATTGAACAACGCTGGCCTAGTGCGGCTAAGACACTTAGTCGTTCAGCCCAACACTGCGCCGAAGCCAGTGAGTTAATGATCGAACTTGCTCAGCAAGATTTGCCGGTATTATTGACGCAAAAAAACTCATTATCTATCTCGTCCTTACTCTTATTATCACCAGCAAGGCAACGTAATGTATTGCGTTATTACATTGAATCTCAGCGTTATACTTTGCCTTCAACCACAAATTTACAACGGATCATCGATGAAGTTTGTTTGGCGGCAGCTAATAAAACACCACTAGTGTCATGGACAGGTGTTGAAGTAAGGCGATATCAAGATGATCTTTATTTAATGTCGCCATTATGGAGACATAATCCTGCTGAAATAACGGAATGTAGTGGTTTAGAACCCGTCAGTTTAGCCACTAACAATACGTTAACATGGCATGTGAAGACTGGGGAGGGCTTATCATCAAAAACCTTGTCACGCGACCTGACTGTCCATTTTCGCTGTGGTGGCGAACAGATTGTATTGGCAGGGCAACAGCAACATAAAAGTCTTAAACATTTGTTTCAACAATGGCAGGTTCCTACCTGGCAGCGTGACCGTATTCCGTTAATATTTTGTGAAGGTGTATTAGTCGCTGTGGTCGGATATGGCTATGCAAATGACTATGTTGCAACAGAACTGGAACAAGGTTTTATTCCAACATTGATAAAGCAGTAAGCTAACTGTTTTTCATGTTCAAAAGTTACTCAGGTATCTTTATTAATCTTGGTAAAGTTTTACAACCTGATGTGTAATTAACATGATCAGTAATACCGCACCACCAAACACATATAAACCAGCATGTATTTGTATGCTGGCAATAGCGCCTAATTTGACACTGACAATGAGCATGGCAACGACCATCATATCAAGCATCGCCCAACGACCATAGTTATGCATCAGTTGTAGTAATTTTTTACGGTGGTGAACTTGTGTGGTCTTGGGGTGCAGTAAATTAAATAATAATATTATTTTAGCTATTGGCAGAATAACGCTAAATCCCGCGACAAGCAGAAATAGAATGATATGACCATCTTGCCATAATTGCCAAATACCAGACAGGATAGAAAATGAATGATTGATCCATACTAACTGAGTAATGGTCATTATCGGGCTAACGAAGCCACCGAGTAATAGCAATGATGCGACAACCAATAACCAACGTAATTGTTGCGCCGTCATGCCTTATTCGCTATCTGAAGCAGTTTCCACTCGATCTTTCTTAGAGACATAACGCGGTTTTGAGTCATCTTTCTTTTTGATTTTATTTTTGCCGGTTTTGGATTGAGCCGCTAACCCCTTCATTTTGGCTACAGTCAATTTATATTGCAGATGGTATTCGATTCTATCTAAGCGATCTTTGTCATTATGTTCGACTAGATTGATGGCAACACCCGTTTGGGCTGCTCGTCCAGTTCGGCCAATTCGGTGGATATAAATATCACCTCGGAATGGAAGATCGTAATTTATAACATGGCTAATATTGGTTAAATCCAAACCACGAGAAGCAACATCAGTAGCTACCATCACTTTAATTTGGCCGATACGAAATTTACGTGTTTTGTCGAGACGTGTCGCCTGATTGAAGTCACCATGCATCACTTGAGCCGAAACATTTTTTGATTGCAACCACTCGGTAATTTCTTCGGCACGCTCTTTTTTATTACAAAATACTATGGCACTGGTACAGCTCGGTTCATTGATGCTGGCGAGCAACAATGCTTGTTTATGCTCTTTATTATCTGCAAAATAAACAAGCTGAGTAACTTGGTCTGATTTTTCGTTAGCGGCATTGATTTGTACTATTTCAGCATCAGTCAGTATTTCTTCAGCAAAAATCTTTACGCCAGAACCCGCCAGCGTTGCCGAGAATAGGCAGGCCTGAAAACCGTTTGATATAGTGCCGAGCAATGTCATTACATCGGGGCCTTGCCCCATATCAAGCATACGATCCGCTTCATCAATAATAACCATGTCAATATCAGATAAATCGATAGCTTCATCAGCGACCAAGTTTAATAAGCGGCCTGGTGTCGCAATGATAATGTCACATGCATTTTGTAAAAATTCAGCTTGTTTGTATTGTGAAAAACCACCAGTGACAATGGAGGTATTGACGTCGAGCTGCTTACTTAATTGCTTAACGACATGCTGAATTTGAAATGCTAATTCTCGTGTGGGCGCTAAGATTAAAATGCGAGGGAACCGGTCTTTTTCACGATTGGGTGTATCAATCAACAGTTGTAAAGCAGGTAATACAAAGGCAGCTGTTTTACCGGTACCGGTTGCCGCGCCGGCTAAAACATCTTTGCCTTGTAAAATAAATGGAATCGCAGCCTCTTGCACGGCAGTAGGTATTTTAAAATCGAGGCTGTTCAGTGCATTTAATAATGCATCATCAAGGAAAAGGTCATCAAAAGTCATAGAGTAGATACTTATTTAATACGGTAGGCGACAATGTCGTTGGACAACATGATCGGAATAATTACTAGTTTCTGTTGTGGCAATACAGTGAGATCGGCACTGCCTGGTTCGAGTGAGATTAATGTGCTACTAGTGCCATCTGATGAAATGTGTAGTAATTTCCCTATCATCCAATCCGTTACAAAATAGTTACCTTCGCCGTCTGATTCTAAACCATCAAGATTACCGACAGGCGTTTTATTACCGAGGCTTTGAATTTTTTTACTAGCAATATCAATTGTTTTTAAATGACCAGGGATATCAGTGACAAAACCATCCGTCATATTGCCCCAACTGGCGACAATCAGATTATCGCCTTCAAGCAATAGGCCGTTCGGATATTCTAAGGCGTCATCATGCAACCATACTTCAAAGGTTCCCTTCATTAAACGATGAATGGTATTGGTAAACATGTCAGATACATAAACATTGCCTGCTACATCAGCAACGACATCATTTAAAAATTTAGCATCGCTGACAGGGTAACGTTTGGTGATTTTTTTCTGCTTAATGTCGATGACGACCAATTGGTTGATGTCTGCAACATACAATGTGTCACCGACAATTGCCAAGCCTTTAGGTGCATCTAGGCCTGTTAGCCAATGTTGTTCAATAAGTTTGCCGTCGACTGATAATTGTGAAATATAACCATTACCATCAGCCTCATTAGGAGCGCCGTTAACATTAGATACAAAAAGCAGATCGCGTTGCGAGTCATAAACAACTGATTCTGGTTGTTGGAACACTGTTTGCGTCTGCCATGCGGGAACTAAAATGGGACTGTCAGCAGAGGCTAAAACCGGTAACAGTATGAAGAGTAAGCTTAAGAAGCGAATAGGAATAGTTTTCATAATAGTCTCGAGCATTAATTTAGGCTAATGATAGCAGTTTTTTCGGGCTAATTATTCTAAAGTAGTGGCGAGATATTGGATGTGTATAAATCTAAAATGATTTATTTCTAGACTTAATTAATAACCATAAAAAGAAAGGGCCACCGAGTAGGGTGGTGATGACGCCGACAGGGATTTCTGCAGGTGCAATAATCAGTCGAGCAATGGTGTCACATATGATAAGAAAACAGCCGCCAAAGAGTAATGTCGCAGGGGTCAACCAATGATGGTCATTGCCAATTAATAAGCGACAGATATGGGGTACCATCATGCCAATAAAGCCGATTGGACCACATAAAGCAACAATCGCACCGACACATAAAGAGGTAACAAAAAATAGTAAATATCGTGTTTTTTGAACGGCAAGCCCTCGACTGAGGGCAATATCATCGCCTGCCATGAGCAGGTTAAGCTCACGACTTAACCATAAAATAACGGCAATACATACACTCACAAACGGTAGAAGTTGTAGAACATCACGATAACCCACCGTCGTTAAGCTACCCATTAACCATCTCAAAATTTGGAATGAATCACTGACATTACTCAAGTATTGGGTGAATAAAATAAGACTAGAGAAAAAGAAACTGATGGCAACGCCGGTGAGTAATAATGTTTCTGTTGAGAACCCACTGCGTAATCGACTAATGCTGTAGACAAAACTGATCGCGATTAAGGAACCTAAAAAGGCCGCGAAAGTACTGCCATCGATACTCATGATGGAAAAACTGAATCCGAGGAAGACATAAAGTGCGGCGCCAAGTGAGGCACCGCTAGCCACACCAAGGGTAAAAGGTGTCGCTAGGGGATTACGAAACATGGCTTGAAATACCATGCCACATACCGCTAATCCTGCACCGGCAATAAAGGCAAACAATATCCTAGGGATACGAAGTTGGGTAAGGATATGTTGCTGAATTTCAGGGTTCGTTGAGCTATTGAGTCCCAAGTAAGGGCTTATCAATAATATGGAGATAGTAGCGACTAAAATTAAGATTAAAATATTAAATGGTTTCATGACACATCATTAGAAAGTTCACAGGGTAATGCCACCATTGCACCGGTTTGTGGGTGCGGGGTAAATACAAACTGTTGATCATAGAGATCTTGTAAATGAGAGGATTGTAATAATTCAACTGATTGTCCATACCACAGTGTTTTACCATTTTTGAGTGCTAAAATATGTTTACTGTGATGTGCGGCATGGTTTAAATCATGACTGACCTCGATAATGCTGATGTTGTGTTGTTGATTAAGTTGGCGAATAAGTTGGTGTACTTCTACTTGATGATGCGGATCAAGAAAGCTGGTCGGTTCATCTAATAATAATAAAGGTGTTTGTTGGCATAACGCTGCGGCAATCATTACTCGTTGAGACTCACCACCGCTTAAGGTTTGCATTTGTCGTGATAAAAAATCAGAGATGTTGGTGATATCGATAGCGCGGTCCATGGCCTGTTTATCTGTAGACGTCCAATCAGAGAAAGCTGAGTGATAGGGGAAACGGCCCATTTTAATGAAGTCAGCAACGTTAAAGTTCAGCTGACGACCATGCGCCTGAGGTACATAACTAATGTGTTGGGCAAGTTGTTTTTGACTAAGCTGTGACACGGATTGTTGATTAAGTGTTATATCGCCAGACGCTGTTTTGACTATGCCCATTAATGCTTTTAGTAAGGTACTTTTACCTGCGCCATTTGGCCCTAAAATACACAGGTAATCACCTTGATCCAGTCCAAAACTGATATCTGAAATTAATTTTTTACTCGCTACTTCTACATTGAGCTGTTGAACATTTAGGATGCCGTTCATGATGCGCTAGCTTCCCAATCAACTTCGGGATGAATTAAGCGGGCTAATTGATCAAGCAACAAAAAAATGCGTGGACCTGGAATGGTGGCATAGTTTTGTTCGATGATATGAATGCGATTATTTTTTATGGCATCGACATACATTAAGTTCTTCCATTGCCGTAACACTTGAACAAGATCTGAATTGTGATCAGAAGCTTCAGGGTAAATATCAAAGATTATCTGTGGATTGAGTTGCATAATGCCTTCAACCGATAAAGAAGGTACGCTGGGTTGCTGGGCTTGATAGACATTTTGGCCGCCCGCTAGCGTGATTAAATCATTATAAAAATCATGTTGCCCAGCAATAAAAACTTGTTTCATATGTTCCGAATCAATGCTGTGACCCATCGTTATCATCACCTTAGGACGAGCTAATCCTGTTGTTTTTTCAGCGATAAAGGCTATTTTTTGATTGATGGTATTGAGTAACTCATCGGCCTGTTGTTGATGCTGAGTCTGTTGACCTATGGTAGCTATAGTAAGTTTTATATCATCTAGCGAGGTATTGAGGACAGGCAAGGTAGGGATGTTGAGCTGTTGTAACTGTTCGACAACGCGTTGCTGATTGGCGAGTAAAATGACTAAGTCAGGTTGTAGAGCGATAATCGTTTCGAGATTTGGGTTGATAAACCCGCCGACTTTAGGGAGCGTGTTTACTTCGGCTGGAAAGTCACAATAATCTGTCACAGCCACAACCTTATCACCTAAACCTAATGCAAACAGGGTTTCAGTAATGCTGGGTGCAAGGCTAATAATGCGTTGTGGAGTCTGATTGGATGGTGATTTAGTGGTGGACTGAGAATTGACACCAATCATTGCCACGACAAAAATAATCAAAAATAAAAAAAGCGGCCAAAATCGGCGCATTTTTTAACCCCTTAAAGACAAAAAATCCCATTATAATAGCTAATCCACAAGAAACCTTGAGAAATATATGAAACAGTTACAGCAAGTTTTTGATACGGCTGAATGTTTGTATTCAATGACCGATATTGATGCGGCTCTTGAACGCGTTGCAACGACATTAATTACACATTATGCAGATGTGAATCCTTTACTGTTATGTGTCATGAAAGGCTCGGTTATTACCGCGGGTCATTTACTACCTAAACTGCCTTTCCCGCTAGAGTTAGATTATATTCATGCTAGTCGCTATGGTGATAAAACCGTGGGGGGCGAATTAACTTGGCACCATTCGCCACATACGGCGATAGAAAATAGAGATGTGTTATTAATCGAAGATATACATGATGAAGGCGTTACCTTGCAAAACTTGCGAAGCTATTGCGAACAAGCAGGTGCTAGAACGGTTAAATGTGTGACATTGATTGAAAAGCTACATGATAATAAAGTGGGTACGCCGCCAGAATTTGTCGGATTAACGGTCCCCGATCGTTATGTGTTTGGTTTTGGAATGGATTATCAAGGTTATTGGCGAAACGCGCCGGGCATCTATGCGGTCAAGGAAGATGGATAATGGCTAAGTTAGCCATTATTGGCGGGACAGGTTTAAGTGCTTTAGATGGTTTAAATATTCTCGAACAGCATAGCGTGTCAACACCCTTTGGCTCGCCATCTGGCGCTATTTTAGAAGGTGAGTTGCACGGTAAGACAGTGTTTTTTTTACCACGACATGGCGCTAAACATACGATTCCACCGCATAAAATTAACTATCGCGCTAATATCTGGGCTTTGCATTATCTGGGTGTAGATCGTATTGTTGCTGTGGCGGCCGTGGGCGGTATTCGAGATGATTTAGCACCTAGTGTTTTGGCTGTGCCAGATCAAATCATTGATTACACTTATGGGCGGGAACAAAATTTTTATAGTGATGACTTCACATCAGATAAACATATTGATTTTAGTTATCCTTATGATGAAAATATTCGCCAGCAACTATTACAATCAGCACTCAATAATAAAATAATGATGGTCGATGGTGGAACCTATGGTGCAACCCAGGGACCTCGCTTAGAAAGTGCTGCTGAAATCAAACGGATGGCACAAGATGGTTGTGCGATGGTCGGAATGACTGGTATGCCAGAAGCGACATTAGCACGAGAACTTAATATTGCTTATGCCACCTGTGCCTTAATAGTGAATTGGGCCGCAGGACTAAGTGATGGCTTGATTACCATGGCGCAAATTGAACAAACGATAGCGGGAGGAATGACTCAGGTCAAACAGATCCTCGCTGACGTTATTCGTTCACAATAAAGCTAGCTTCGGTCAGTATTAAAATGTTTCGAATGATTGTTATTCGGCTGAAACCGCCGCGGGCATTTTAATGGGGGTTATTTTTAATAATGCGCCCATTTTGGGGTGATCAAAAAATTCTAAATCATTACTACGAATGCGACGTGACTCTACTAAATGCGGATTACGCGGTGCATTGATATTGGTACCTTTAGATGAAGCATCAGACCAACTATTCACCTGACCCGAATTCTTTTTTAACCACAAATCTACAGAAGCATGTAGATAGCTGGCTTTATCAAGCCGAACGGTGCCTTCAACTAGGCCATTGGATGAAATGATGTTAACGGCTTTAGCACTCCCTTTTCTCATAATATATTGCTGCCAAGATTGGTGATAATGGACGCGATACTGTGATGAAGTGCTTAACCGTGAAGCGATACTGTTTAAGGTATTGTTCGTTGCAGGCTGGATTAGTGAGCTGGCCATCCCCAGTGTTAATGATCCCGATGTAATGGCATCCGACATGGGTGGCGATTGTTCATCAGTGATAGTGCTAAGTTGCTCAAATACAATCAATTCAACGTGATACCACTGATCGGCATAGGACTGGATGCTGGTTAGTAATAAAATAAATGCAGTGATAAAACGAGTGGCAGAAAGTAGTTTCATGGCTAAAGTACGGTTATTTAGTATGTTCTTATTGTCAGGCTTTAAGCGGAAAAAGTCCAAGAATTATCATTTTGCGTTATTATCAAGCTTACAATTTTTGTCATCTAAAGCTCAGGAGATACAACATGGCAGGTTTTTCAGCATTTGTACTATTTTTTCTCGTGCTCGCAGTTATTATTATACTTATGGGTGTGAAGGCGGTGCGGCAAGGACGCGAATATACCGTAGAACGCTTTGGCCGTTATACCCGTACTTTACGGCCAGGATTTAATGTTATTGTCCCAGTTTTGGATAGTATCGGCGCTAAAATTAATATGATGGAGCAGGTGCTTGACGTTGAATCGCAAGAAATCATCACCAAAGATAATGCAATGGTTCGGGTTGATGGTGTGGTGTTTTTTCAGGTGGTTGATGCAGCAAAAGCTGCCTATGAAGTTAATAATTTACAGAATGCGATTTTGAATTTGACGCAGACTAATATTCGAACAGTTATGGGCTCGATGGATTTGGATGAGCTATTATCTAAACGTGATGAAATTAATGCTCGTTTATTAAGTGTTGTTGATGATGCAACGACGCCTTGGGGCGTTAAAGTAACGCGAATTGAAATTAAAGATATTGCGCCACCGGCTGATTTAGTAGAAGCGATGGGCCGACAAATGAAAGCCGAGCGGGTTAAACGAGCTAATATCCTTGAAGCAGAAGGACTTCGCCAATCAGCAATCTTAAAGGCTGAAGGTGAAAAAGCGTCGATAATGTTAGATGCCGAAGGTCGTAAAGAAGCTGCATTTCGTGATGCCGAAGCGCGTGAACGTTCTGCTGAAGCTGAAGCACGCGCTACTTTTGTGGTATCAGAAGCGATTGCTAAAGGTAATATTCAAGCGATCAATTATTTCGTTGCCCAAAAATATGTTGAAGCCATTAAAGATATGGCCTCTGCAAGTAATAGCAAAGTGGTCTTTATGCCATTGGAATCTAGCAGTGTGATTGGCTCTTTAGGCGGTATCGCAGAGTTAGCGAAAGAAGCCTTTAAGAAGGAAGGTTAACCATGGAGTTATTCGCACCTGATTTTTGGCATTGGTGGATTTTCGCTGTTGTGATGATTATTCTGGAAATATTAGCACCGACATTTTTTGCCTTGTGGCTGGGCGTCGCTGCCTTTATAACGGGTCTTGCCGTATATTTTAGGGACTAACATACATTAATACTATTCCCCTATAAGCAGTGTAAAATAATGTTCAAGAACAAAAGGATATGATAATGAACTTAACCACTGATATATCAACAAAATACACCAATACTATAAGTACTTTTGAGTTATT
>JAGXHJ010000109.1 GCA_024636315.1 Methylophaga sp. | reverse complement strand
TAAAAAAGGGAGATAGCGGGTAAATAACCCGTAAATTGGAGAAAAATGAACGTGTGACGTCACTTTTTTCTAAATTTATTCAAAAAATTAGCTTTCAGCTAATCTGGCACTAATAAAAGTGGTTCGTGCAAAGGTCTCAGTTGATAGCAATTTTTACGACAATGGGGATGTGTTTATCACTATATAAAATAAATTTACTCTGCTGATGTTTAATGCTGTCTAAAAAAGAATTTAGTTCCTCCATGTCAGAATTTAATTGCCGTACGGGACTTTCTGGACGACTCAGATTTATAACAAAGTAATCTGCATACTCCCAGAATAGTTTCATCCCTTTAATATAGTCTGCAACCGTTTGCTCATCGAGGGTATTTCTCAGACTGCCTAGATTAATGCCCCATTTTTGTATCCTATTAGTCTCTTGGTATGGTCGCGCGGCTTTTTTCAGATTTCGTATAATCTCTATGGCATGACAATTAAGCTCTTTTTGGGAGTCTAGATTTATCGTGCCAATTTCAACAAAGCCAAAGCCTAAAGCTTGTGAATAACGTAATAATTTACCCTCACGATCAAACCCAGCTGCGAGCCCAAGAGGATTGGGAAAAGATAATCCCATCACCTTTACCCGAGATAATGGAATGGACAGCTTTATCGGACTAAAGCTGCATAGTTTGCAGAAACTATATACCCATAAATAGGCATATTTATAAACGAGATCACCCTTAATACTCGCAAGTAATCTTATGCACAAACGATAGATCATCGCCAGCGTTAAGCTCTGGCTAGAATTTTTTTAAACTCTTTATAGGCATGTCTTTTCGAATAAGTCTGCATAAAGTCAATCAGTGCCTCGACCCCCTCGAGCGGCATTGCATTATATAGACTTGCCCGAATTCCTCCTCGCACCCCATGACCTTTCAGATTAATAAGTCCGTTGCTACTTGCCTCATTAATAAAATCAGTAGCTAATGATTCATTATCAAGTTCAAAACAGACATTAACCATAGAACGATCAGCAGGTTCAATTGTGCAATGATAGAAGCTGTCTGCATCTATCGCTTCATAGAGCCGTTTGGCTTTGCGTATATTAATCTGTTCAATTTCTTGTACGCCACCTTGGTCAAGCAACCATGAGAAGATAAGCCCAGCCATATAAACACTATAGGTGGGCGGGGTATTCACCCTAGCGTTATTTTTTGCCTGTAAGGTATAGTTAAAAACAGCGGGTACTATGTCCATGGCCTTGTCGAGCATATCTTTACGAATAATGACAATAGTTAACCCGGTTGGCCCAATATTTTTCTGTGCACTTGCGTAGAGTAGGCCAAACTTTGAAATATCTATTTGGTGGGTTAGAAAATCAGAGGTGGCATCGGCAACTAATGGAACGGTACCCGTGTTAGGCAAACGATGAAACTGTACACCGTTTGCCGTTTCATTGGTTGTGATATGACAATACGCAGCATTTGGATCAAGGTTCCAGCGATCATACGGCGGAATATGAGTAAAGCCTGATTGCTCTCCACTGGCAACGATATTGACCTGTCCATAGCGTTTTGCTTCGTTAATGGCTCTGGTGGACCAATGACCCGTTTGAACATAGTCTGCGGTTGCATTAGCGCCCATCAAATTCATTGCGACAAGAGCAAAGTGTGCATAGGCGCCACCTTGCAGAAATAAAATTTGATAGTCGTCGGGCAGGCTAATTAATTTACGCAAGTCTTGATAGGCACTATCACTAATCTGTTTGTATTCATCTGATGAGAAGGGCATTTCCATCACAGACAGTCCAGAACCATGCCAGTCCAATAACTCTTCTTTTGCCTTGAGTAATACTTTTTTTGGAAGTTGGGCTGGGCCAGCAGAAAAATTATACATATGCAGAAGTCCTTCTAGTCAGGTATATAAAAATAGCCCATGTGCACCTGTGATCATAAAAAAGACGGTGGCAATTGAAAGGATAGTATTGGTTCGAGATGAAAGAAAAGTAATGCGTGAACAGCGAATACGTTCATCATCTGAAGCCGTTACAAATCCAAGTACTTTTTTTTGGTTAGGCCAAAGAACGAACCAGAGATTAGCAACCATGATGAAGCCCATCCATACCCCTAAACCAATGGCAATTGAAGGCCCAGACAGCGTCAAAGCACCTACTAATAGGTGTCTAAACCACAGCATATAAACGCCTGTTGCCAGTACTACTAGGGAGGCATAACGAAACGTACCATGTTCACGTTTCATTGCGGCAATCATCGCTCTTGGCTCTGCAGGTTGTACGGGTTTAAACGTTGGATTTTGGATGACATTAGCATAATTATGCCCCATCCAAACAAGGATCCCCAAGAGGTGCAATATGCGTGCGGTAACGTCAATTGATGCGGTAAGTGTCATTAGTTCTTCATCTATTTACAGTGCACCATTAATAAATATACGAGCCAAAATAAATAATGCCGTAGTCAGGATAATGGCTGCAGTTACACAGCCAGCGATACTATCATGAAGGATGCTCATGATGACCTATCAAGAAAGTCTGTTGTGATCGCCCCTTTTTTCCGGAAGACCAGGGGCCTTTCCACTCTATGTGGACTGGCAGTATTGGCAACGCAGGATTCAACGACATTATGCATCGGTGATTTAGAACAAACAGGATCAGCATTAGTCGCATCACCTGTCAGTAGAAAAGCCTGGCAACGACAACCGCCATGGTCGTCTTCTTTTTCATCACAACTTTTACATGGCTCTTTCATCCAGTCATCACCGCGGTAGGCGTTAAATACTGGAGAGTTATTCCAGATCCAATCCAGTGACTGTTCACGAACATTGGGGAATTCGAGTCCTTTGATAACGCGCGCTTCCTGACAAGGAAGTGCTGTACCATCAGGCCCGATGGTCAGGTGAATATTTCCCCAGCCATTCATGCAGGCTTTAGGACGATCATCATAATAATCTGGGATAACAAAATAGATCTGCATCTTATTGCCAAGGCGTTGTCGGTATTCCTTAACAATCTCTTCAGCCGCTACCAATTGTTCTCGTGAAGGCATGAATTCTTCACGGTTCAACAGCGCCCAATTGTAATACTGGATATTAGCAAACTCAATATATTCGACTTCAAGCCTTTCAGCCATTTCCAGCATAGATCTGGTTTGATCAATATTCTGTTTGCAAATAGGAATATTCAGCACCATAGGAAAGCCTTGGGCTTTTATATTCTCTGCAACCGCCATTTTTTGATCGAAGACATCAACACCAACCAATTTATGATTTAATTCACGATCACTGGCTTGTATGCTGAGCTGAATTTGCTTAAGGCCAGCATTTTTTAATACTTGCAAGCGGTTGGGCGTCAGGCCGATACCAGACGTGATTAGGTTAGTGTAATATCCCAACTCGTCGGCATATGCTACTAGCTCTTCGATATCATCACGTAGCATTGGTTCGCCGCCAGTGAAGCCGAGTTGCAAAGCACCCATTTTACGACCGTCAACCAAAACCTTTTTCCATTCTTCGGTGGTTAACTCATTTTTAAATTTATCAAAATCGAGCGGATTACTGCACCAAGGGCATTGCAGAGGACAGCGATAAGTCATCTCGAGCGTGAGCCACATTGGTATGCCTAAACCATCAAGCGTTAACTCTGAGCTCCCAGAACTTAATTCTAAACTTTCAAGGTTTAATTCTGATCCATCCTTTGGCATAGGATACCTCCAAAAATTTGTAGACGCTTTCACTCACGTCAGTGGTATAGATTTCACTTAATTTAGTGATAATCTCTTCAACAGTGTGTGTACTATCACAATATTTTAATATCGCAGCACCCGTTTCATTGAGTTTTACTATTCCTTCAGGATAGAGAAGAATGTATGCCTGTTGCGGCTCTTCCCAACGGAATAGATACATTGGTGCTAGCGCTACTATATTATTGGCAGTTATCGTTTCAACCATGTGTCATAAGCCTAAATTGACCATTAATTTAAAGCAATAAAGGAAGCAAATAATTCTGCTCCCTTTATTGCAGATTACAGGTTTTATTTTTAACGAACAAAAACGTACGCAGTAACTTCAAAACCCAAACGCAAGTCACAGTAAGCAGGATCTTTCCATTGCATATCAATCACCTTTTTAGTTATGCTGTTTGAAAATTCAAACAACGAAATCAATACTACTCCCACCTCTCAGCCGATCATTCAGGATTTAACCTGTTTCTTACTCAGAATTATCCTTAACCACCCATAGAGCATGATCTAGATCATGTTTATGTAAGATTTGTCTGTGTTTTACACGTGCGAGGAGTTATCCAGCGAGTCATCTTCCTGAGTCGTATTGCAATATTGTAGGGGGTGTAGTTGTAGATACCATCTCTCACAACCAATCACACGACGCACTACATTGTTAATCCGCGTTCAATAGTTTCCACCCGTCAGCACCGGCACAGATGGCTATCCATATGAATTTATTAGTAATTAATTATTACAACTGGAAAGTGCAATGCTGAAACTGGCAATTCCTTCATGCTGATTAACATGCCTTATATTTAACCGCTGATTTTATTGAGGCGTTACCTCGCGCTAGATCATCGATAACAATGCCATATCATTAAATTACATAGCTCAATTAACTACACTTAGACTCACCGCAATTCAGGCAGGTGAGACAGCCATCCATCTGGATCATCGCTTTGGTATTGCATGTTTTACAGCGTTTAGCACCAGCAGGGAAATCACTGGTATGCTCGTCATCTTTCATATTGATCGACGCTTCATATTGTGCTCGTTTTTCCTTAATCAGTTGCTGTTGATGTTCATCAAGACTTTTCTCTTTGAGCATACCGATCATAATAAGGTGACATTGAAGGACATCACCAATCTCAGCGACAAGCGACGGCATGTATTTGCCGCCTTTTTTAAAGTAGCCGCCATCTGGAGAAAAGACAGATTGCAATTCTTCAACTAGAAAAGTGATATCGCCCCCTTTTCTGAATACAGCAGAGATAATACGAGTTAAGGCAACAATCCATTGAAAGTGCTCCATGTTCTTAGAATTGATAAAAACTTCATAGGGTCGGCGAATTTCATCTGGGGTGTCTTGATTTAGGATAATGTCATTAATGGTGACATAAAGTGCATGTTCTGATAGTGGCGTTTTGATTTTATAGGTTGATCCAAAAAGCATTTCAGGCCGTGCAACTTGTTCATGCATTTGAATAATGTGGCTGTTATTGTGTTGTGCAGCACCATTCTCAATGGTGTTATCTTCTGCACCGACAATAGCGTAAGCAACAATTTTACTGTTCATTTTGATAGTCATTATGAGTAACCTTTGTTGTTGAGCCAAGATAAGATTAAGATAAGATAAGTACTAATATCATAATCTTATAGGCTGTCCGAAATGTTAAAATTTACCGTAATAGCCTTCTTTCAAAGCATCAAACAGGTTTGCCGCCGTATGCATTTCTCCATCATATTCGACTTCTTCATTCCCTTTCACTTCAACAATGCTGCCATCTTCCAATGAAAATCGATATAAAGTATTTTCCAAATCTTGCTCCTTCACGAGTACGCCTTGAAATACTTCTGGATTAAAACGGAAGGTTGTACAGCCTTTTAAACCCTGTTCATAAGCATAAAGATAAATATCTTTGAATGCTTCATAGGCAAAGTCTGTAGGCACATTCGCTGTTTTGGAAATCGATGAGTCTATCCATTTCTGTGCTGCTGCTTGTACATCTACGTGTTGTTTGGGCGAGACATCATCCGCTGATATGAAATAATCCGGTAGTTTATGATTAACATCTGTGGTGAGAGGCATCGCCTCTTTATTGATGAGTTCACGATAAGCTAGTAATTCAGCACTAAAGACGCTGACCTTTTCTTTACTTTTTTTGCCTTCACGAATCACATTTCTTGAATAGTGATGAGCAAAACTAGGCTCAATGCCATTACTGGCATTGTTAGCCAACGAAAGTGAAATAGTGCCGGTAGGTGCAATAGAACTATGATGGCTGAAGCGGCAACCGTTTTTGGCAATCTCTTTCACTAAGGTAGGATCTTCGTTCGCTAACTTCTGCATATAACGACTGTAGGTCGCCAGTAATTCTTTACCTTTTATCTGTTCACCTACTTTGAGTCCGTCTACCACCATTTCCGGGCGTTGTGCCAACATCTTGGCCGTTATAGTAAAATCCTCTTCCATGATAGGCGCAGGGCCTTTTTCTTTAGCTAATTCAAGGCCTACTCGCCAACCAACTAAAGCAAGTTTCTTAGTCACCTTTTCGGTAAAATCTAACGATTTTTGATCACCATATTTCATCTCCAGCATTGTCATGGCCGAACCTAAGCCCAAATATCCCATTCCATGGCGACGTTTGTACTCGATCTCATGCCGTTGCTGCTCCAATGGTAAGCCATTGATATCAACCACGTTATCAAGCATGCGAGTAAAAATAGCCACGACCTGTTCGAACTTATCCCAATCAAAAAAGGCTTGTTTACTAAATGGCTGGCGAATAAATTGAGTGAGATTAATTGAACCTAATAGACACGCACCATAAGGAGGGAGTGGTTGCTCGCCACAGGGATTAGTCGCACGTATATTTTCGCAGAACCAGTTATTATTTAGCTCATTAACTTTGTCGATCAAAATAAAGCCAGGTTCAGCATAATTATAGGTTGAAGACATGATGGCATCCCACAACCGACGGGCACGCATACTTTTGTATATTTTACAGGCAACGTCCCCTGCTTCATTAACAAGGTAATCATTATTATAGGGCCAATTCCGCCAGACAATTTGTGTTGAATCATCTAGGTTTAGTGCGTCTATCTTCGCCTCCTTTTCAGTGATAGGAAAGGCTAAATTCCAACTCTGATCATGTATGACCGCTTCCATAAACGCTTCAGTGATTAACAGTGAAAGATTGAATTGACGAAGTCGACCATTTTCCCGCTTGGCACGAACGAAATCCATCACATCGGGGTGACCCACATCAAAGGTTGCCATCTGCGCGCCTCTTCGTCCACCCGCTGAAGATACGGTGAAACACATCTTGTCATAGATGTCCATAAATGACAGTGGACCGGATGTATAAGCACCAGCCCCTTTGACATAAGCGCCTTTAGGTCGAAGTGTTGAAAATTCGTAGCCGATACCACAGCCAGCCTTCAGCGTTAACCCAGATTCATGGACTTTAGCTAAAATGTCATCCATTGAATCACTAATTATTCCCGATACCGTACAATTAATAGTCGACGTTGCTGGCTTGTGTTGCAAAGCACCTGCGTTGGAGATAATACGACCAGCAGGGATAGCACCGTGCCGAAGAGCCCACAGAAACTGCTCACCCCATTCCTGACGTTTTTCTGGCGTTTTTTCGACATCTGCCAGCGCCTTAGCGACGCGTTGATAAGTATGATCTAAATCTTGATCTATGGGACGACCATCCTTGGTTTTGAGGCGATATTTTTTGTCCCAGATATCCAACGAAGCCGCTTGCATTGGAATGCTAATATTGGCAATAGTATTGACGGCTTTTAAGTGGGGGTTTTTCATTATATTTAGCTCCTAAGGTATCGTATTATCACTAACATCTGGCAGCATAAAAATACGATCAAGCGTTTAAAATGTTCTCTTTATCTCTTATCCACGGTTCATTGTTTCCAAGGCTACGCATTTGAATTGCTTGCAAATGCCAATTGGTGAAATAGCGTTACACCATCCAATTCAGGATGAAATGTCAGCCCAATATGAAGTCCTTGCCGAACAGCAACCGGCTCATGGTTGTAGCGGGCCAAAACCTCAACATTAGGCCCGATGGTATTGATCCGTGGGGCTCGTATAAAAGTAGCAGATATCATTTCCTGCCCTTTACCAAAATTAACCGGCAGGTTAGTAACAAAAGAATCCAGCTGTCGACCATAAGCATTGCGAGTCACACTGACATCCATGATATTCAGCGTATTAATATGTGAATCATCATGCAATAACTTACCTAGAATTATCAAACCGGCACAGGTTCCCAGTATAGGGGAGTGCTGAGCAAAATCTAATAATGGTTGCCGGAATCCAGAGGCGTCGATCAGCTTACTCATCGTAGTGGATTCGCCACCAGGAATAATTAAGCCCGACACATCGTTCAATTGCTCTGGATAACGTAATAAGACTGGTTCCAGATCCAACTGGCATAACAGCTGGCGATGTTTTTCATAATCACCTTGTAGTGCGAGTAGACCGATTTTCACTACCAACCTCGTTCCTGCATGCGTTGTTCATCTGGTATCGCAGAGATATCAATACCTTTCATAGCACCTTTTAAACCAGTTGAAATCGCAGCTGGTTTTTGAGGATCATTGGCATAGGTCACGGCTTCCACGATGGCTTGGGCCATGCGTGCAGGATCTTCACTCATGAATATACCCGACCCAACAAAGACCGTTTCCGCTCCTAATTGCATCATCAGTGCAGCATCTGCTGGTGTCGCAACTCCGCCTGCGGCAAAATTAGGTACCGGCAACTTTCCTGTTTCCGCCACCTGACGAACCAGCTCAAAAGGTGCGCCAAGCTCTTTGGCTTTTGCCATTAATTCTTCAATGCGCAACGTAGAGAGCTTTTTTATATCATTTTGAATCCGACGCATATGACGCACAGCTTCAACGATATTACCGCTGCCTGCTTCTCCTTTGGTTCGGATCATGGCGGCTCCTTCACCAATGCGGCGTAGTGCTTCACCGAGATCACGGCAGCCACAAACAAAAGGCACATTAAATTCATGCTTCCAAATATGGTTGGTTTCATCAGCCGGTGTCAAAACCTCACTTTCATCAATAAAATCGACGTCCAGCGCTTGTAATATCTGAGCCTCGGCGAAATGACCAATTCGACATTTGGCCATGACAGGAATAGAAACTACCTGTTGAATACTTATGATCATTTCAGGATCGCTCATACGGGCAATCCCCCCATCTTTTCTGATATCAGATGGAATGCGTTCCAGAGCCATGACGGCGACAGCGCCAGCATCTTCAGCGATTCTGGCTTGTTCGGGGGTAGTGACATCCATAATCACTCCACCTTTAAGCATTTCGGCTAAGCCTACTTTAAGGTTAAAAGAACCTGTGTTTTGTTCCATTTTAGAATCTCCAAAATACTAAAAAATATAAGTTAGTGGAAACTGAAATAACGATGCTTGCCATCGTGAACCTTGCTATTGGATAAAGTCTTTAAGCAAATTAGATGACTATGATGAGCACATCGTGTTATTTCAGCTTTGGCGTATCGTAAAGCTGGGGAATAAACTTTTAAGTCGAGCCCGCAGGGCACTATCATCAAACAAAGAAGCATGTTCCACTTGATAGCCCTCAATTGTGCGGCACTCCTGAAGCGCGTAATGCGTTACACCTAAATCAGCTAACATTTCAGCGAGTTCAAGTATTGTTGTTCGGTTGAAAAAATGTGGATCAACCGTGGTTCGTATTTCATAGTCAATACCACTATCCACTACCAGCATCAAACTTTCACGCACTTTGTCACCACTATCACTTATCCCTGTAATCTGTGGATAATTTTTGAAAGAGGTTTTGATATCAAGCCCAATCCAGTCTAGGTTTGGTAAATGTTTTTTCAATCTATGGGGATTGGCTCCGGCAGTATGCAGGACAACTTTAAAGCCCATATTTTTAACCTCTTTTATGGCATCAGCTAAGCCTGATTGTAGTAATGGCTCACCACCGCTGAACACAACACCATCGAGAAATCCTCGCCGTGGCTCTAAAAAAGTCCTTAACATCTCCCAGTCGTCCTCTTTTTTATTGATATTGAGTAGGTGAGGGTTATGACAATAAGGACAACGCCATGCACAGCCTTGTAAAAAAACAACGGCGGCCAAATGATCAGGAAAATCGATGGTAGTGAACGACGTCAGGCCGCCAATATTGAGTTGCATTAGGCTATTTGAGCATTTCTGTGAACCATAGGTTCAACAAAATGTTTGCGTTCAGCATGTTCGCTCTGCTTGCCTAGATTAAATGAGCTTACTGGACGATGATAGCCCATAACACGGGTCCATATTTCACAGCGTTGACGTTCATCTTCACGCAAAGAAAGAGCAGTTGTAGTAGTTGACATGGTATATCTCCATTTAATAAGAATTAATAATTATGCGACCATTTGTTGATGTCGCTTTTCAGATTAAGCATTTCTGTGAACCATAGGTTCAACAAAATGTTTGCGTTCAGCATGTTCACTCTGCTTGCCTAGATTAAATGAGCTCACTGGACGATGGTAGCCCATAACACGGGTCCATATTTCACAGCGCTGACGTTCATCTTCACGCAAAGAAAGAGCAGTTGTATTAGTTGACATGGTATATCTTCATTTATTAAGAATTAATAATTATGCGACCGCTTGTTGATGCCGCTTTTCAGATAGAACTTCCTGATCGCAATGTGGACAGAATTCATGCTCACCAGCAAGATAGCCGTGCTTCGGACAGATTGAAAAAGTTGGCGTAATAGTAATGTAGGGGAGGCGAAAGCGTTCCAGTACTCTGCGAACGAGAGAGCTACATGCCTGTGAACCTGAGATCCGTTCATTCATATATAGATGCAATACAGTGCCACCAGTATATTGCGCCTGTAATTCGTCCTGTAACGATAAAGCCTCGAAAGGATCATCAGTCAGCCCAACGGGTAACTGTGAGGAATTGGTATAGAAAGGAGCTGCTTCCGTACCGGCTTGAAGGATATCAGTAAAACGCTTGCGATCCTCCTTGGCAAAGCGATAGGTAGTTCCCTCTGCAGGGGTCGCTTCGAGATTGTACATATGCCCAGTTTCATCTTGGAAAGCGATTAATTTTTCTCTAATGTGACCCAGTAATCGTAAAGCAAAACTCTGTCCCCACTCATCACTAATGTCATGAGTGTCATTACTGAAATTACGGATCATTTCGTTCATGCCGTTGACACCGATTGTGGAAAAATGATTTCGTAAGGTGCCCAGATAGCGTTTGGTATATGGGTATAGACCACCATCCATATAGCGCTGAATTATCTTACGTTTAGTTTCCAAGCTATTTTTGGCTAAGGCCATTAAGCGGTCAAGATGCTCAATTAAAGCCACCTCATTATTTTTATAGCGATAACCTAGGCGAGCACAATTAATAGTGACAACACCGATAGACCCCGTTTGTTCTGCCGATCCGAACAGACCATTACCACGTTTCAACAACTCTCGCAGATCCAGTTGCAGACGGCAACACATGGAACGAACCTGTCCAGGCTCCATATCAGAGTTAATGAAGTTCTGAAAATAGGGCAATCCATATTTAGCTGTCATAGCGAATAATCGCTCAGCATTATCACTCTCCCATGGGAAATCTTTAGTGATATTGTAGGTGGGAATTGGAAAGGTAAAAACGCGTCCCTTAGCATCGCCAGCTGTCATTACATCAATATAAGCCTGATTGATCATGTCCATTTCTTCTTGTAGCTCGCTATAAGAAAAGGGCATCTCTTCACCGCCAATAACGGGGATCTGTTCTCGTAGATCCTCGGGGCAAACCCAGTCAAAAGTGAGATTAGTAAAAGGAGTTTGGGTTCCCCAACGCGAAGGAACATTTAGGTTATAGATAAATTCTTGGATCCCTTGACGCACCTTATCGTAGTCCAATTTTTCACGGCGAATATAGGGAGCTAGGTATGTGTCGAACGAACTAAAAGCCTGTGCACCAGCCCACTCATTCTGTAATGCACCAAGGAAATTGACCATCTGGCCCAATGCACTAGAAAAACGTTTCGGTGGTGCCGCTTCAACTTTATCGGCTATACCATTAAAACCTTCCGTCAATAAGGTACGTAATGACCAACCAGCGCAGTAACCCGCGAGCATATCGAGATCATGAATGTGAAGATCTCCCTCACGATGGGCTAAGCCTACCTCTGCAGAATAAACATGGTTGAGCCAATAGTTCGCGGTGACCTTACCGGCGGTGTTGAGGATCAGCCCACCTAAGGAGTAGCCCTGATTTGCGTTAGCGTTGACCCGCCAATCAAGCTGATCCAAATATTCATTCATGGAGGCTTCAACATCGATCATTGATTTTTGGTCACAACGCAATGTGCCATGTTGTTCACGGTAGACAATATAAGCTCGCGCAGTGCGGTAATGGTCGGAAGTAATTAAGACTTGTTCAACCACATCTTGAATCTGCTCGATCTCAAGTGCACTGTTCGGATAGCGGTAACGTAATACCTTCAATACATGGGAGGTCAGTTGCTGCGCTTCTTCCACGGAAAATTCATCAGTGGCAAGAGCCGCACGTTGGAGTGCAGAGAGAATTTTCTCTGCATCAAAATTGGCCTGCTGACCATCACGCTTTATAACCATAACTGGTAGTTTAGTTGTTGCTATCTCTGTGTTCATAGTTCCCCCACACCTAGTTTATATTTATGCTGCTAAAACTCAGGAACACAAGTCAGAAAAGAGAGAAAATGCAAAAACTAGGTACTTACCCGTTTACCTGCCTCTTTGTCCAGATCGTGATTTCTCAAAGCTACTAAAAATGCACAAAAACCACTATATGTTGTGTTTGTAAAAAATAAAAGCACTATATGTAGTGGTCGTGATCTAGATCAATAATTTAATTAATAAGTAGATAACTCATTCTCAAACAGTTCAATAACCTGTACTAGGAATAGTGCTATGAGAAATGAGACATCTCAAATAGAGCTTCTTGATGATTTGCAATGTTAAGGTGATAGCAGATAATTGTGCTGCACAGGGGTATGAAAAGAGTATAAATTTTGACTGATAGGAAATTAAACTAAAGGTGCTTTTTATTGCTGGGGAAAGTTTTAATGATTAATCATTTTTTATGATGGCGAGGCCGGATAAAAGCCCGCTAGTCACCGTGCTCGTAAAAGAATTACCCCATCCATCTAAGCTCCCTGCGGTTGACGACCACCTCATCACTTTGCTATCGCATCGTTCCTTGCTATCGCATCGTTCCATATAGTGCATCGGCAGAGCGTAGTGAGACAGTGACTGTTTAATTATCTATAGGAGAAATTTATTATTTAAGATCACTGATAATCATTTGAAAAACTTCATCAATAATTTCTGATGAGGAGCAGGCATAGTTACGTTTTTTTAAACCCCTCTTCAGTAGGAATGTAGGTAATGTGGGCGTTATGTCACGCAGCTTCAAGCATTGATTAACACATTATAGATTGCAACTATCTAATGCAATAATTTGCCGACCAGAACTAGCTAGTTTTACCCGTGGCCTTACATCCCCTCCCACTCCTTGCCCGTTATCATGTTTATGTGAGTCTCAAAATTATATGTTAATTAATGGGACTAACATACATTAATACTATTCCCCTATAAGCAGTGTAAAATAATGTTCAAGAACAAAAGGATATGATAATGAACTTAACCACTGATATATCAACAAAATACACCAATACTATAAGTACTTTTGAGTTATTGGAC
>JAGXHJ010000108.1 GCA_024636315.1 Methylophaga sp. | reverse complement strand
CAATGACTCTACGGCAACAAAAAGCCTTTTCTAACATTATTCTCCACTGTTCGCTAACGCTCTCTATTACGAAAATGCAAAAACGCGTTGCCTACTGGCGACTAATCGACCTCGCTTCGCTCTCCATGTCGATCAGCGATTGCTCTTTTGCTATTATTTTCATAATTAATCGTGGTTAAATGGATAGTCCCAGAATGTCAAAACAACAACAATCAAGGAATAGCCAAGCATGGCACAACAAATTTCAAGCTCTGGTTTAAATGCCTATTTAGGTCTGACAATCAAAGAACTTCGTACCCAACACAATCTTACAATTGCAGAAGTATCTAAACTTGTCGGTATCAGTCGCGGCATGCTGAGCAAAATTGAAAATGGACTTACATCAACGAGTATGGAAACACTGGAACATATTGCTAATGCATTGGGTGTAACCTTGTCCCGCTTATTTCAGGCATACAACAAACCTATTGAATCGGCACAATTTGTAAAAAAAGGCAAAGGCTTAGAAGTTGTTCGGCGTGGTACCAAATCAGGCCATATTTATCATTTACTTGCCTATGAACATGGCCCTAGTAAGGTATTCGAACCTTTTCTAATCAGCTTAGAAGAAGCTGAAGAGTTCCCAGAATTTCAACATACCGGCATTGAATTCCTGTACATGCTTGAAGGTGAGCTTGAATATATAGTTGGCGATGAAATGTTCACCTTCCAACCTGGTGACTCACTTACTTTTGATGCTGAGATACCACACCGGCCTGGTAGACAGTTAAAAAAACCCATACGTTATCTAGCTATCATCAATCATAACAAACCTCACTAAATATATGGTTTGAATTCTTTAATTTAGATAAGTGTGCATAATTAGCCCCCTCTAGAGAAATGGTGTCAGTTTCTAATTCATAACCATGACGTGCGAACTCTAATGCAAGTTCAGCATTTTTCTCAACCAAGACGATAGTAAAGCCTTGTTTATTAATTTCCACCAAAACACATGCAATTTCTTAAACAAAACAGGTACTAATTTTAAAGATGGCTCATCAAGTCAGCGCCACTAGTTCTAGATATTAAAGCACCAACCACCATGTCCCCATCCGTACTAAACGTTGAACCTAACAAAATAATACTTGTCGTCTTCTATCTTTTCTTTTAAATATTTCATGAAGGTTCAATAGTTAATATAGACCCCTATAAACAATGGAACCACCCTGTTTCATGAATATATAACCTTCACTATCCATTCTTAAATTGTTAAATAATTGTGTGCCATAATCCCCCTTCCAACAAATAACTCTAGGTACAAAAATGCGAGGATCCACAATAACAACGGATGCGGTGCCAACTAAGCTTAGTTGGGTAAGGCTGAAATCACTGTGGCCTTTCTTATTTGAATACCGACGCCGTATTGTCATTGCCATGTTATTTATGGTCGTCGTTAAACTCGCATCAATTATTATTCCCTTCATACTAAAATATATTGTTGATGGTCTAGACACAAAATCTGTGCCTGATATGGCGATAGCGTTACCACTGGGTTTACTTATTGCTTATGGTATCGCACGATTCTCTACCACTTTATTCAGTGAATTACGTGATACCGTTTTTGGTCGAGTGACCGAACGTGCCATGCGGCTTATTGGTTTAAGGGTATTCAGACATTTACATGCATTAGAACTGAATTTTCATCTCGATCGACATACTGGTGGCTTATCTAGGGATATTGAGCGTGGCGTAACCGGAGTGGGCTTCTTGCTTCGGATTATGGTGTTTAATATTGTGCCAACCTTACTCGAGCTGGTGATGGTTATCGCTATTTTACTGATTAACTATAACATCGGTTTTGCCATGATTACTCTCGTGGCAATAAGCACATACCTCCTTTTTTCAGTGTTGGTAACGAACTGGCGTTTATCATTTATTCGTGAAGCTAACCAAGCTGATTCCACTAGTAATACTCGCGCTATTGATAGTTTGATGAACTATGAAACGGTTAAATATTTTGGTAATGAAGATTTTGAAGCCGATCGATACGATGAAGACTTAGCGCATTGGGAACAAGCTCGTCGTAAAAATCGTTTATCACTGTTTGTGCTTAATGGTGGGCAGGCACTCATTATAGGTATGGCAATGACAGCTATGACTGTTTTAGCGGCCAGCCAAGTAATAAAAGGTAATATTACCTTAGGTGATTTTGTATTAATAAATGCCTTCACCATGCAATTATTTATTCCATTAGGTTTTTTAGGCTACGTTTATCGTGAGCTTAAAAGTGCCATGACAAATATTGAACGTATGTTTGAATTACTGGAGAAAAAGCCAGCCATCGCTGACAGTAAGAACGCTAAAGCAATTGTGGTCACCGATGGAGCCATTGAATTTGAGAAGGTTACATTTAATTATCAAAATAGAACGCCTATCCTAACCGACTTCAGTTTCAAAGTTCTGCCTAAACAGAAAGTAGCTGTGGTGGGTACAAGTGGCGCAGGTAAATCAACCTTGGTGAAACTCTTATTTCGTTTTTATGATGTGACCGGCGGAGTAATCAAGATTGATGGCCAAGATATTCGTGAGGTTAGTCAGCATTCATTGCGAAGAGCCATAGGTATAGTCCCCCAAGACACGGTGCTATTCAATTGCTCTATTCTCGAAAACGTTCGATATGGACGCATTGAAGCCACTCAAGACGACGTTATGGAAGCCATCCATTTGGCACATTTGGACGAGTTTATTAAGGGCTTACCAGAAGGCATCAATACCATCGTCGGTGAGCGAGGTTTAAAATTAAGTGGTGGTGAAAAACAGCGCGTCGCTATAGCCAGAACCATTCTTAAAAGACCGCCGATATTGATTTTTGATGAGGCAACATCATCACTGGATAGTCACTCTGAACAAAGTATTTTAGCAGCCATCAAAGAAATTTCTTATGGTCAGACTAGTTTAGTCATCGCACATCGCTTATCCACCATTGTTGATGCTGATATGATTATAGTCATGCATCATGGCAACATCGTCGAACAAGGTCGACATCAAGACTTACTAGAGCTAAAAGGTACTTACAGCAAGCTTTGGCATATTCAAAAACAACATAGCCAATAAACTACTAGAAATTGGGCGCTTAAAACGATAAGTCAACTATGGCTATTTCAGCTGTAGAAGTTGCCTCTTACTGCGGATTTTTATCCTAATTAGGAGACAGGTAATATTGGCTATCAAGGATCACTATTACCTGCTTGGCTATAGTTGAAAGCGAAGCTCTAAATTATTGCCCACTAGATCCTTTATATAGATCGAACGCCCCATTCCCTGTGCACCATACCTATCCTGAAACTCGCCACAGTGGACACCACAGCTTTTCAAATAATCTTGAAGTTCCTGCTCTCCACATGGTGCTATTTGTAAACAAAAATGATCGACATTATTGCCCAGCTCATCGGGAGCATCACCACCGACTTTTCCTAGTTTTCCGTTCACATCCACAATATCAATTAGAGCATTTCCAGCTCTAAGATGAGCGAGCCCTACGCTGTCTTTACTCAGCTCTAATTTACAGCCTAGGACACTACAGTAAAAGTCAATGAGGTCCTGATCACGCACGGTTCGAAGGACAATGTGATCTATTCCTAGCGGCTTAATCATTATTTTTAACTTTATTCAACAAAACACACCCTTTATAGATAAGTTTAGTTGGCACCACTAGGCTGAAACGACCTCAATGATTCACTCAAATCATCTTCTGAAGGTGCTTCTGGCTGAGTTGGTGATACTAAGCGTTTCTCTTGCTGATATTGCACATCTGGCTCCCAGTCAATCCCCTCTCTCATCTGGCTGTCAGGGCGACCAATATAATAACCTTGAGCATAATCCACACCGAACCTATCCAGTATCGCTAAAATTTCCTTATTCTCAACATATTCAGCAATAGTCTTTTTGCCCAAGCCTTTAGCTACATCAACTAACGCTTTTACGAATAATTGATCATCAGCATTTTTATCTAGATCTTTGATGAAGATACCATCTATTTTGATGATATCAACTGGCAGTTCTCGGAGATAATTAAACGATGAGAATCCCACACCAAAATCATCCAATGAAAAGTGGCAACCTAATTTTTTAATTTCTGTCATAAACAGTTTAGCTTGTTGGAAACTTGATACGGCAGCTGTTTCTGTTATTTCAAATATTAAGCTTTCAGGGCGAATATCATATTGCTTGATAGTTCGTTTCAGGAAGGGAAGTAATAATTTATTATCGACTACAGAACCTGATAGATTAATAGCTAATTTGGCCGTAACACCCTCGTTTTGAAGCGCTTCTAATTTCATCATGCTATGTTTTATCACATAATGATCAATCGTATTAATCTGCCCTGTTTCTTCGGCAATTTCAATAAATTTACTGGGTAAATTTATTTCACCAGTATCAGCATCACGCATACGAATCAACACTTCATAATGTTGGATCGTATTTGTTTTGATATTCATAATCGGCTGGTAATATAAAACAAAGAGATCTTTTTCTAATGCATTTTCAATTTTATGTTTCCATAACACCCGTGTTTCTAATAATTCTTTAGTTTTATCATTTGCTGAAAAAGTGTGATACGTGCCTTTGCCAGTAGCCTTAGCTTTGTACATAGCAAGGTCTGCAAACCCCATCAACTCATGAATACCAGCATCAGTAAATGGATAGTGAACAATTCCAATACTCGTTGATACCTTATGTATTATTTCACCGTAGGATAATTTGATGTTAGCTAATTCAGCAATGATTTTTTTTGCCAGAATAACGGCGCCAGCATGATCAGTTTCAGGTATAAGTATTGCGAATTCATCGCCCCCTAATCGGGCCACTAAATCTGTATATCGTGTTACTTTTTTTAATGTTTCTGCAACAGCTTGTAAAAGTTCGTCACCTGCCGCATGGCCACTGGTGTCGTTAATATCTTTAAACTCATCTAAATCAAGATAAAGTAGCGCATTATTATGCTGGTAACGTATCGATGTTTGTAATGACTTTTCAAATTCCGCAGTGAATTTACGACGATTAGCAAGATCCGTTAATGGATCATGTTCAGCCATCCATATAATTCGTTTTTCAGCCTCTTTTTTGGATGTCATATCCAAACCTACACTTAGAATGGCGGTGGAGTGATTCTTATTATCAATGTGTGAATGTAACCATGAAATTTGTTTGATATGCCCATTAGCATCAATCATTTCAGCATCTTGTTGGGCAATAGTCATATTGCCTAACAAAAGTTCTTTAAAAAGTGGCTCAGTTTCTGTCCAGTTGCCCGCTGGAAACATCCGAGACACAGCCGTTTCGATCATGTCATTTTCTGTGAAGCCTGTTATTTTTTCAGCATAGTCATTGAACGTAGTTATCTTTAAAGCATCATCGGTGGTTAAAATAATGAGTTGAGCGGTATTCAGTAAGTTTTGAATGAAATCCCGTTCATTTTCAAGTTCTTTTTTTTGAGAGAGAATAAGCTGTGAACGCTGATAAACATTGCCATCAAGTTTTTCAAGGAGTGACGTTAACTGAAAAACAGCAAATTGTAATTGTGTTATTTCTTCATGATCTGACTTTTTATCTCCTAATTTGAATGCATCTTTGGCTTCATCATATTTTTTAGAAGAGAGTAACGGTAAGGCGAGAGTGATGTGTTCAAGACTAGATATTAGACGAGCAAGTACACCATAGGTTCGCGCGGCAAATAACAACGCGATGATAATAAGCCCTGCAGTGATAACACTCACGTAGATGAAAAATGTTGCTTTAGGGAGTGATGGGTAGGGATAGAGTAAATAACTTAACAGTAGTGCCATCACCGTGGACAGCATGATGCTAGTAAAAGTACTAACAGCAATTTTCCATTGTAGGCTATCGCGTTTAATTGAATTCATAGTAACTCTTTAAATAAATCGCAAAAATAACATGCAATAAGCAAGTGTATTAAGAGAAGCTACCAGTAGAAACAAGTAATTACAACCTTTATCATTACATGATAAAAAACTGTGCAGTAATTCTAGAGACTGTAAATTAAATTGTGTATCTGCCTATCATTAACCCCATAATGGGAATAAAGGATAGGTACTATGAACCAAAAAGAACTTGAAGCGTTTGGCTCTTGACCAGTTGGTATCTGTTACTTCTAAGGCTTTAATATTAGGCTTTACTATGGCCCGACTCCGACTACTCTATTACAAAGCCTGTAATCACGTAATATTAATAATTAACCATTATATTAAATAAAAAAATAACTTCAAAAATTCACACAACTTCCCGCTATTGTTTGGTTACCAATTGGCGAGATATTTGTTTTTATTTTTCCTTCACTCCATTGCTATAAAAAAGCATAATGTTCAGTTATCTTGTTATCCCGTTCATTAATACAGAGGCTTATGTGCCAACTGAAACACCGGTGTTCACTTATCAAATTAGCCTATTAGCAAGAATTTTTGCCAAACATATTCGCTACCCAGTCATCCACATACACAAAGATAGGCTATCTTTGTGTGAACGTCTTGCTCTGCAACAGCAGATTAGCCTCGTTGAACTGGGTAAAAATATTGAAATCTCAGATGGACACTTTTGGTCTACACTTTCAATTGAATTACACGATGGCAAATCAATCCAGTTAGGCGGTATAAGGAAAAAAGAATCTAACCTAATTGTTCGTACCATTCAAAAGTATAGCTACCAACAGCAAAAAAACTATATCACTGGCTTTCAACCACAATTTAAACAGGCTTATCACGATGTGTCGAAGATTGTTCATCAGCAGTCGTATATTCGTCAATCAGCTGCTGAGCAATGGTTTGCTCAGTATGAACATTTAAAAGCGCCAGTAACCCACCCCAATATTGACACCTTGATCGCTCCTGACTATCGACGGTATATCCCGGCACTGCAACAATTATTTGAGCAAGGCCCTGCTTTTTTTGCTGATTATAATAAACAATTTGTATTAAAGCAGCTTGCCGAATTTAAAGATTTTTTTGATCATGTTGAAAGCCAACCATTAACGCAAAATCAGCGTGAAGCCTGTGTTAAAAACGAGCAATATAACTTAGTGTTAGCCGGTGCTGGCACCGGTAAAACTAGCACGATGATTGGTCGTGCTGGCTATTTAATAAAATCAGCTATCGCCACGCCATCACAAGTACTGATGCTGGCGTTTGGTAATGATGCCGCTAAAGAAATGTCTGAACGGATAAAGTCTAAACTGAATATCGAGGGTTTGACCGTCAAAACATTTCATAGCCTCGGTAAACAGATCATCAGCGAAGTTGAAGGTGTGGTGCCAGCCATTAATAAAGTGGCAGAAGATGACCGACTAAAAACCCAATTTATAGATCAGCAGTTTCAGCAATTGATGTTGCACACTGATTATCAATCACGTGCTGTTCAGTATTTTTTACGCTTTGCTTACGCCTATAAAAACCCGTTCAATTTTAAATCTCTCGGTGCTTACAATAAATATATACGTGATAACGAAATGCGTACTTTGCAAGGCGAATTAGTAAAAAGTTATGAAGAATGCGAAATAGCTAATTTTTTATTCCAACAAGGCATTAACTATCAGTATGAAGCTAATTACCAAGTAAATACATCAGGTCCTGATTTTCGGGCCTATCAGCCAGACTTCTACTTAACTGACTACGGAATTTACATAGAACACTTTGCTGTCGATGAACACCATCACACGCCGCCATTTATCAACCAAGATAAATACATCAAAGAAATGGCATGGAAACGGGAGTTGCATAAAACACATCAAACATCGTTAATTGAAACCTATAGCTATCAAAAACGTCAGGGTGTTTTACTCAAAGAACTAGAAGTTGATCTACTAGATTTGGGCGTAAAATTTAAGCCTCTTCCAAATGAGAAACTACTAGCAACCTTAAATGACTTGGGTCAAGTTTCAGAGTTTAGTCGCTTGTTGTCGCAATTATTAAGTTTGCTTAAATCCGCTTTTGTAAGCTTACAAGATTTAACTTATAAAGCCGATCAACATGAAGATCATGAACGAATATTAGCCGTCGTGCAATTATTTGAACCTATTTACAACGCCTACCAACAGCATCTCATTGATACAGATACAATTGACTTTGACGACATGATAAGCATGGCAATTAACTATATAGAAACAAATAGATACCAATCAAACCTAACCCATATTCTCGTTGATGAATTTCAAGACATCTCTGCTAGTAGAGCCAGAATGATTAAAGCCCTACTAGCACAACAGTCTGATAGCACCCTATTTTGTGTCGGTGATGATTGGCAGGCGATTTATCAATTTACTGGCAGTGATGTTGCCATCACCAAACAGTTTGAAGATCACTTTGGCATCGCAGCCACATCGGTATTAGATACCACCTTTCGCTTCAATAATAAGATTGGTGACGTTGCCTCACGCTTTGTCATAAAAAATCCTGAACAAATTAATAAACAGATCCAAAGCTTTCATCAAGTGCAGCAAGCCGCCGTATCATTACTAAAAACCGCCAACAATAACGCTGGTGTTGAAGAAGCCTTAGCATTAATAAATGCCCAAGTGAAAACATCAGCATCGGTATTAATTCTAGTTCGATTTAGTCATGATCGACCCGATATCTCACGCCTAAAAAACCATTACCCTAAGTTACATCTTAAGATAATGACTGCCCATGGTTCAAAAGGTAAAGAAGCTGATTATGTAATTATCTTAGGTCTACAAAAAGGTAAATTCGGCTTTCCTTCAGAAAAAACCAATCATCCCATATTAGACCTTGTATTACCCAATGCAGATTCATATGCCTTTGCCGAAGAACGACGTTTATTTTATGTTGCACTCACTCGAGCAAAACATCATGTCTATTTAGTCAGCGATGGCAATAACGCTTCCAACTTTGTTCGAGAGTTGCTCAATGATGATTACGATATCATTCAACAGCAACCTGATAAACCACACTTTCAAAGCAAGATTGCTGATATTCCGTGCAAGCAATGTCAAACAGGATTTATGGTGGCTAAAGATAGTCAGTATGGTCAATTCTTCGGCTGTAGTGACTTTCCGCTATGTACACATACTGAAACAGGCTGTGAATGGTGCAACAGTAGTTTGATAGCGAGTGGCGAGTTTCGCGTTTGTGAAAATAAAAAATGCAAATATGTCGAACCTATTTGCCCTGACTGCAAGGGTAAATTGAAATTACGAAAAGGCCAATATGGACAGTTTTGGTCATGCACACATTATCGAAGTGATGCAGAATTTTCGTGCTCGTATAAAACTAAGTTTATTGATTTGGATAAGGCGCGAAGGTGATTTGTATTTGGGACTAACATACATTAATACTATTCCCCTATAAGCAGTGTAAAATAATGTTCAAGAACAAAAGGATATGATAATGAACTTAACCACTGATATATCAACAAAATACACCAATACTATAAGTACTTTTGAGTTATTG
>JAGXHJ010000107.1 GCA_024636315.1 Methylophaga sp. | reverse complement strand
TAAAAAAGGGAGATAGCGGGTAAATAACCCGTAAATTGGAGAAAAATGAACGTGTGACGTCACTTTTTTCTAAATTTATTCAAAAAATTAGCTTTCAGCTAATCTGGCACTAATAAAAGTGGTTCGTGCAAAGGTCTCTATGTAAATGAAAGTGATATTTTATTATTATCTCATTAAAAATATTAGTAAGATTGGCAAGAAGGCGTTATAACGAATGGATGCAACACCACTTAATGAAACTGAGGCTCTATGAAGTTAGCAACTGAAAAAAGCATGATTGTTTTGGCACGACTCCGGCTGAAAGCACTTAGAGTTTCATTGGCCGGTCGTCAAGCCGACTTAAACCTTGCCCAGAATACCTATCATCAACTCACGGGTTTGACTAGCCTGCGATTTGTGCAAAATAACGGCCTTAGTTTAGAAACGATCAAAGAACTGGTGATCTTAGATAATCTGGCAGTGCTTAGTATCAAAACAGTACATCCTGAAATTTTAGGGAAGCTATCAAAAGAAGCGGAGGAGCTGTCTCGTTATCTCGATATGCCAGCCCGTACATTACTCGACTTGCTATTTAAAAAGGGCGAACGTTTTCACAATGAGGCTGCTATATCTGTTGCCTATCACCGTGGTTTGATTAGTGATATTCAACATGAGGCTGATGCGTATGCTCGTTTGAACGCCCGTGAACAAAAGCGAGATGCATAACGATTCATTTATAGACAAATTTTAAACGGTGGGCTCGACTAGGGGCTCACTAATGACATTACTTTGTCGCCAAATCAATCTCACTAAACTTTCGATTTTGCCTAGACTTCGCACTAGTGCTGTCCTGAAAATATCTAGCCAGATGATTTCTTTACAATCTAAATGATAATCGTTACTATTTGCATCTATTTATAACTAAAATAATGATGAATAATTGATGAAAATTCTTAGCTCGATATTTGCGGTAATCTTACTGCTAGTGACCCCAGCCGTAAATGCAGAACCACAGCAGGTATTACAATTAATTGATTATGTGGCTGTAGACTACGAAGGTGCTGTAGAAAATGGTCAAATTATCAGTGAAGCTGAATATGAAGAGATGCTTGATTTTGCGGCTGGAATTACCCTGCAACTTGCCGCTTTGCCAGATAATGCAACGAAAGCGGGATTAATCGAGCAAGGACATACTTTAACGCTGTTGATTGATAACAAGGAAGCAGTAGTGAAGATCAGACAGATAATTGCTGATATGCGTCATCAAGTCATTAATAGCTATCAAGTAACCGTCATTCCACAAACACAACCCGATCTAAAACGCGGTGCTACATTGTATGCCAATCAATGTGCATCATGTCATGGCGCTAGTGGCGCTGGTAATGGCCCTGCATCTGTTGGTATGGAACCGCCACCCGTTAATTTTACTGATCACGATCGTTACCAACAACGAACACTGTACGGCTTGTATAACACGATGACGCAAGGTGTTGAGGGTACAGGGATGATGGCTTATCGCCAATTAAGCGATGAGGAACGATGGTCCTTAGCATTCTATGTTGGCAGTTTGGCAATTAAAACAGCTGATATAGATAAGGACCTTGATATAAATTATCACCCATTAGCTAATATTAATAAGTTAACCACCATAACACCCCACCAAGCAGAGATACTGTATGGAGAAAAAGGCGCGTCAGTGATGACTGCTTTACGTTCTCATCCTGAATTATTTTATAGCAAAGGAGCCAATAAACTTGAGTTTGCCAAGAAAAAGCTGGCAGACGTTGTCACTAGTTATCAGAATAATGAACCTGAACAGGCATATCAATATGCTGTATCAGCATATCTTGATGGCTTTGAACTGATCGAGCAAAATATAAATACACTTGATAGTGCTTTACGGCTTGAAATTGAATCTGCAATGACAGGCTTACGTAATAAAATTCGTGCTGGCGAACCTATTGAAAATATTACCAAAGAAGTAGCATTCATCAATGCTAAGTTAGACATTGCAAGTGAGTTATTAGGTACTAAAACCTTGTCTGCTGGTGCAACATTTACCAGTGCTTTCTTTATTTTGCTACGTGAAGGCTTGGAAGCACTACTTGTCGTTGCAGCCTTACTGGCGTTTCTTGTCCGTACCAAGCGTAAAGATGCCACGCGTTATATTCATTTTGGTTGGATCGCTGCTGTAGTACTTGGTTTGATGACATGGTGGGCTTCAATTTCATTATTCGATATTTCGGGGGCCTCTCGAGAAATAACAGAAGGTGTCGCGGCCATCGTTGCCATGGTTATTTTATTTTATGTGGGTTTTTGGATGCATGATAAAAGTAGTGCCGCCAAATGGAAAAAGTTTATCGATGATAGTATGCACAAAGCCATGTCATCGGGTACTTTATGGACCCTGACAGGACTGTCATTTATAGCCGTTTATCGTGAAGCCTTTGAGACGATTTTATTTTATCAAGCATTATGGGTACAAACCGGCGAAGCAGGCCATAGTATGGCTTTAGGTGGGTTTCTTACTGCTGTAGCAACCCTAGCTGTTATCAGTTTTCTCATTCTGCGTTATAGCATTCGCCTACCATTGAGACAGTTTTTTGCCGTTACAGGCGGCTTAATGTTTGTGCTTGCTATAATTTTCGCTGGCAAAGGTGTTGCCGCGCTTCAAGAGGCGGGGGTGATTGTGTCCAACCCCGTCGCTTTTATTCGCGTAGATCTTCTAGGTATCTATCCAAATTTACAAGGTTTACTGCTACAGCTTAGTCTGATTATTATTGCAGTCATTTTGTGGAATAAAAAAGCAACAAAAGTGTAAATGAAACGGTTTAATCGTTTGGGCTAAAAATCTGCTTAGCTGAGCCTACGGTCGAACAATAACGAACTCTTAGGAGTCAGTGTTAATAGTACTAACGTACTGACCCCTAGGAGTCTCGATATGCTCCTGTCTATTCCAATTTACCTAATTGGCATGTGATGAGAAATTGCCGTGCTGACAATTGCTAAACATGTATTGAAAATTAGCGCGGTCGACATGAACTAAATGTTCATGGTCACCGGCTTCGAAGTAGATGTCTGATAAATTATCTAGTGAGCTATCTACTAGCGTTTGCACTCCGTAAGCATGACCCACTGGGGGGATTGCACCTGGTTTACAATCTTTGAGTAAGACCTCTGCATTTGTTTTGGGAGCTACTTCATATGGTTGACCCATAACCTTTGCAATAGCATCAAGTTTGACCGTTCTGTCCGCAGGCACAACAACCATCAAATACTCCCAATCACGTTTTAGTAAAACAGCTTTAGCAAGATGATCTTCTTCAATATGGGCTGCAATGGCAGTTTGATGACTGGTGCTTCCGGTGATTGGATGAGCTCTCAGATCGAATGGCACGCCTTTTAGATCTAGATAAGATTTCACAACATTTGATATAGCCATGTTGATAACCTCCACGTCGAGGATTGTTTATTATCTCGACGTCGTTAATTTCTGCTTAATAGCAGATCTATAAAATATACCGGTGTAAACGCGGTATAAATATATTGATGTTATAAAATATCAAGAAGTTCCATTTTATTTTTGAATTATTACGCTTAAATTTAGAGTTGGTTACACCCAGTTCGGGAGGTCATTTTCTCTGTTAATCGTTGTAACAATCTATCAACTTATTTGTCCATGAAGTTAATGAAACCTTATTTATGATAACGGAGTTGACATGGCTTATTTGGGAATCATTTTTCTGTTTTTTGCCAACATGGCACTTGCAGTTGATTTTAGCAGTGATGCAAAACAGACCAAGGTAGTTGAATTATATACGTCAGAAGGCTGTAGTAGTTGTCCACCCGCGGATAAATGGCTATCAACTTTGAAGGACGATCCAACACTTTTTAAAGACATTATTCCCCTAGCGTTTCATGTTGATTATTGGGACCAATTAGGGTGGAAAGATCGCTGGGCACAAGCAGCATTTTCTAATCGTCAACGCAAATTAGCAAAGCAAGGGATCCTTTCTCAAGTCTATACACCCGCTGTTGTGGTGGCGAGTCGGGAATGGCGAGCGTGGTATAACGGTACTCAACTACAGCAGATAAAACCTATAAAAACAGGTGTTTTATCCGCACATCTTAACGGACAAGAGCTCGTCGTGAATTATTCTGAACAAGGTGATTACGACTTAAATATTGCCTACTTAGGAATGGGTTTGGTGAGCAAGGTTACTGCTGGAGAAAATAGTTCTCGTACATTGGTCCATGATTTTGTCGTATTGAATCACTTTAAACAAAAAGGCGCATCAAACTGGCACCTCAGATTGCCCACTATCGATGACCAAGGTCAGAAGCAGACGGCGATAAGTATTTGGGTAAGTAAGCAAGGTTCATTAAGAATTGAGCAGGCAACAGCTACCTTTATTAATTAATCTGGTACTAATTACGCTAGCTGAAGTCGTTAATTGATCACTGTTCTGTATGCAACAGAGCAGTGAAACCACAATTCATTAATTCAACCTCACCAAGGGTGTATTCAATTAGTTTTCGTAGATGAGTCATGCTGTTACTATCAATAAATTCACAATGGATGCCGACACGATTTTCGATCTTATAAGCCGTTGTACCGATCATGATTATTTGTATTTCATCTGTATAATCAAGGGTGAGGGTAAGTTTACAAGCCGTACCTGCGGGAGTTGTAGCCCCTGAACATCCAGCAATAAGTGCACCTTTCAGTGATATATCGATAAGGTCACAAAGGTACGACAACACTCACTAGTTTCAAATTCAACTAGGCAATTAAACTCAACCCGATGAGAATATCTATATTCAGTCATGTAAAAGTAAAATCCTTGAGCGCAAACGGCTGGCTCGAAAAATGCTAGTAAACTTATGATGAACAACAGTTTATTCATATTATGTCACCTTGCAAATATTTTCAGTTTATCTCTGATATGATGTCATTTGAGCGCCCACAAATAGCAACCTAATAAACCACTAAAAATGGGTTAATTATATGCGTGATTATTTAAATGGGGATAGCGTTTACCAAGCACTAAAATCTATTTTTAGTGTTGCTTTAGCCTATTTCCTTTTAGCTGAATTAAGTGTTCAGATTTCATATGTTACTGATTTCACTCAATCATTATCATTAAATTTGAATATTTCTCGGCTAAGTTGAGACCTTTGCACGAAACCGGCAAAAACATACTAGAAATGAGATAATACACCCTACGAAAATCATCAGGAATGGGCTCATACATGGCGTGGAAAAACCTACAACAAACTAGTTTTGCCGATTCAATGCTGATTGACCAT
>JAGXHJ010000106.1 GCA_024636315.1 Methylophaga sp. | reverse complement strand
TGATTTGAACATGTTCTACTACGGTTCAGGTAACCCATCTACATGGAACCCTGCACAACGGCCTGGTGACAACAAATGGTCCATGTCTTTATTTGGTCGTGATTTAGATACAGGTATGGCGAAATGGGTATACCAAATGACACCATACGATGAATGGGATTATGACGGTATCAATGAAGTACCTTTAGCAGATCAAAAAATCAACGGTAAAATGCGTAAAACGTTAGTGCATTTCGATCGTAACGGTTTTGGTTACACCATGGATCGTGCAACAGGTGAATTGCTTGTTGCCCAAAAATATGATCCAGCGGTTAACTGGTCTAACGGTGTTAATCTTAAAACAGGTCTTCATGACCGTGTTGCTAAATACTCAACAGCGCGTAACGGTGTTGATGTAAATACAACTGGTATTTGCCCTGCAGCACTAGGTTCTAAAGATCAACAACCAGCGGCATACTCTCCACGTACTGGTTTATTCTATGTTCCAACTAACCACGTATGTATGGATTATGAACCGTTTGAAGTTGAATACACTGCAGGTCAACCGTATGTTGGTGCGACATTAAACATGTACCCAGCACCAGGTGGCACACACTTAGGTAACTTCATTGCTTGGGATGCACGTGTAGGTAAGATTGTATGGTCTAATCCAGAACGCTTCTCTGCTTGGGGTGGTGCTTTAGCTACTGCATCTGATGTTGTATTCTACGGAACACTTGAAGGTTACATCAAAGCCCTTGACGCACAATCAGGTAAGGAACTTTGGAGATTCAAAACTGCATCAGGTATCATCGGCAACGTGAATACGTACAACCATAAAGGCAAACAGTACATCTCAGTCTTGTCTGGTGTTGGTGGTTGGGCTGGTATCGGTATGGCTATTCCTAGCTTAGAAAACGACACAGATGGTCTTGGTGCGGTAGGTGCTTACAAAGCGCTATCTAGCTGGACTAACTTGGGCGGTGTTTTAAGCGTATTTAGCCTATAAGATGTTATATTTACTATAATGTATGACTCTAAAAGCCCTTGTATTCAAGTTAATTGATTACAGGGGCTTTTTTTAAATTATTAGAGCTAAGTATTGAACCGTTATAAGTAGAAAAGACGACGTTCATTTACTCTATTAGCGCACCTACAACGGTGCATCGAGATAGGTATACTATGACTAATCTGCTCGCTAATCAACATGATAAGTCTTCAGATAAGATTGTTACTACTATCTCAAAGCCGCCTGAAGTACTAAGAATACTTGTTGAGATGGCCGGTGTTCGCTTCAATGGTAATGCTGGTTGGGATATTCAAGTACATAAAGACGATGTTTATCGTCAAATTCTTGCTAAGGGATCATTAGGTTTTGGTGAGAGTTATGTGGCTGGTCATTGGGACAGCCGGACTTTGGACGAACTGTTTCATCGCTTAGTTAGTTTTGATGTTGATCAGAAATTGGTTGGGTGGGTTCGCCTGCGTTTATGGGGAGAATTATTACGCCAGCGCTTTATCAACTTGCAATCAAGTCAGCGAGCCTATGTTGTGGGTGAGCAACATTATGATATTGGTAATGATGTGTTTGAAGCGATGTTAGATAGTACGATGAGCTACTCATGCGCGTATTGGCAAGATGCTGATAATTTAGAACAAGCACAACTCAATAAGTTGGATTTGATCTGCCATAAACTAGAGTTGAAGTCAGGGCAAAAACTACTGGAAATAGGCTGTGGTTGGGGAGGCCTAGCTAGGCATGCAGCAAAATATTATGGCGTAGAGGTGTTAGGTATTACCGTTTCTAAAGAACAGCAGAAATTAGCACAAGAACGATGTGTTGGATTACCCGTAACGATTGAACTAATGGATTATCGTGATTTAAAAGGCCAATTCGACAAGGTGGTTTCAGTTGGCATGTTTGAGCACGTCGGACCCAAAAATTATCCTATCTATTTTGATACCGTCTCTCGACTTCTGGAAGACGAAGGTTTGTTTTTATTACATACTATTGGTATGTACAAAACTACGGGTTGCCTCGATCCTTGGACTGATAAATATATCTTTCCCAATGGAAGATTACCTTCCGCTGAACAGATTACTGCCGCATTAAATGGACGTTTTTTGATTGAAGATTGGCACAATTTTGGCCATGATTACGATCTGACCTTAATGGCGTGGTGGGATAGGTTTAACGCTGCATGGCCACAACTTGAGTCAAAATACAGTGAACAGTTCTATCGTATGTGGAAATATTACCTGATGAGTTGTGCCGGATTTTTTCGTTCAGGCCAAGGTCAATTATGGCAGATAGTTTTGACTAAGCAGGGTCGCACAAAGGTATATCGTTCTGTTCGTTAATTGTTAAAGATTGATGAACATTTATGGCGAAAATAGTTGAAGGGTGGAGATTAAGAAACTTTAAAAACCCCCAGTAATGGTATCTCTGTCAGCACCATTCCCCAGTTATTTTAATAAGCAATCTTATTCACTTCGGTGTGATTTTATTCCGTTGTAAGTATCAAATAAGATTAATTATTGGCTTATTAGCAGATGAGTTCTTCTTGTGACAGATTTACGCTTGTTTAAACAGTTTGCTTACACATATTAATATGCTGTTTGATTTGTGTAGGTAGTTTTTGTTCTCCTAAGAGTCCTATGATGACCTGTAAAAGGCCATCGCTGACAGACTACATTGTTAATATACAAATAAACATGGCTGTGCCAATTACATAACTGTCTAAACCGGTACTTTGTCTGATATGTGGCTTGCACTGAAGGCTAATGCTATTATCAGAAAGTAGTAGCATCTAAAGACTGCTACGATATCATGAACAAAACTTTCAAAATATTGATATTACAAGGGTATGTCTACATGTCGTTTCGAACTAAATTAGCTATATTGTGCATTGTTGCTGGAATGGCTATGCCACAAATAGCATCGGCTGAAATGAACACACTGTCTCAATCCAGCGCAGTCACCTTGTCCTCACTTACTCAAAAAGTATATGAGCTTGAGCCTGCACGCCACAGTGAGCTGGCTCAACAGCAACAAATTAATGCAAATATAGCTTTAGCAAATGCTACATTTGCTGATGTTAAAAGCATTAGTTTGAATCATCAAAATGATGTCATAGGTAGCGGTGATGGCCTACAAGAATGGGAAAGCATCGTTGAAATGCCATTATGGTTACCGGGACAGAAACAACAACAATTGTCATTATCGGACAAACTTTCTGCTGAGTTACCCGCATACCAACAACAGGTTATGTTGGCTGCATCAGCTAAAGTACGTGAATTAATCTGGAATGTTGTACTGGCGAATACAGATACTAAACAAGCATATCAAATATGGCAATCAGCACAGAGGTTGGAACAAGATGTTGTTGCACGAGTGAAAGCTGGGGAGTTAGCAGGAACTGAAGGTCTTTTAGCTAATACCAATGCGCTTGAAATGCAAAATCAATATTTGCTTAAAAAATCTGAGCTTGATTTTGCCTTAAGTAGTTACTACGTTATTACCAAAGAACGGCGCTTGCCAGAACGGTATGAGGAAATCTTGTCTGATAATTATGTAATTGATCAGCGGCACCCTTCATTAATGGTGTTAGATCAACATATTAATACGTTACGTGCCAAGCAAGGTCTTGCCCAGTTTGATGGTGCTGTTAATCCAAGTTTGTCGGTGGGTGTTCGGCGTGAGCGTGGAGGGCATGGCGAGAATTTTACGAATAGCATGGGCTTGGGCATTAGTTTCGCGCTGGACAATGAAGTGTATCGTCGTCCCGCTATTGCTGATGCCGCCAAAGAATTAGCTGATGCAGAAATTATTCGCCAACAGTTAGAGCGAGAATTAACTATAAAGTTGTTTTCTCATTTACACGCTTTAGAAACCAAACGCTTACAACTTGGACTGCTCAATGAACAAAATGAAACAACGCAACAGTATTTAGCCTTACAAGAACGTGCGTTTGAATTGGGTGAACTTGACTTGGTCAGCTTGTTACGGAGTCAGTCATTGGCAAATGAAGTATATAATCGCAAACTAGCCTTAGAGGTTGATATTAAGCATAACGTTGCATTAATTAATCAGGCCTTAGGAATTATTTTATAGACTTAATATTACGTTAAGGTTGCTAACCTAACATTGCTCTCATATTATCCAATTAAAGGGTGAAACAGATGGAAGCATTTAACGAACAAGCAAGCGTAGGGAAAAAGAATACGCGAGTAGCAAGGGCTGATCGACTATTACTACCTCATATGCCAATACAATTTGATCACGCTACTTCACCGAGTAAAAAGGTTGTTGAAGCCTTTGTTGCCGATCGTTTTTGTCATCACTATCAGGCGGATATCACGCATTTTTTACCCTATTTGCTATCAACTAAAACCAATAAAACCTTAACAGCTGCAATGGGTTTTCAACCCGCAGGTTCTGTGACTCCCTTATTCTTGGAACAATATTTAACTGCATCGATTGAGACAGAAATTAGCTGTCTAACAAATCAAACTGTAGATAGAATTAAAATAGCGGAAGTAGGTAATTTAACCTCTGTGCATCGAGGTACTAGCCAACTGTTATTTGTTTTAACTATTGCCATTTTGCACGAAGCAGGCTTTGAGTGGTCGGTGTTTACCGCTACCAAGCAGGTGCAACATTTATTAGGCAGATTAAACTTGGTTACGATTACGGTATGTGAGGCAAACCCAGATAAATTGCTTGATGGTAAACAATCTTGGGGGAGTTATTACGACGACAGACCTAAAGTATTAATCGGCAATTTAACAGATGCAATAACGCTATTACAGCAACACGAAGTTATTGGTTTTATATTAAAAAATTATCAAAAAACGATACATGATATAGCTAAGATAATTACCCGCTAATGTCAGTGCTCTGGGAAAAGATTGAGATATTTGCCATTGCACAAGCAGAACAGCCTGCCGTTGTGGGCATTGATCAGACCTATTCTTGGCTAGAATTATATAAACTGACTATTGAAGTTGCTCAGCAATTGCAGGCCTCGCCTTATAAGGTTATCGGTTTTTATGCCGATAATAGCCCCGATTGGGTGATAGTCGATTTAGCGTGTCAAATGGCTGATGTGACATTATTGCCATTGCCCGCTTTTTTTTCTGATCAGCAGTTAAAACATGCAATTAGGCAGGCGGGTGTTACAGCCATATTACACAATAGTGGTGATAGGCTAAGTAAATTACTTAGCCTAAATGATGAACAGGGAGTAACACTTTCGTCACTAGGTTATGCCCTCAATACTATTGAGCAACCAATCGTAGCATTACCTGGAAGAACGGCTAAGATCACTTTTACATCTGGTTCTACAGGTCATCCTAAGGGTGTTTGCTTAAGTAATGTGCAACAACAGCGTGTGTCGCAGTCTTTATTGTCGGCAACAGAACTTGTCGCCCCTAAGCATCTGAGTATTTTACCTTTTAGTACCTTACTAGAAAATATAGGTGGCATTTATTCACCATTATTAGGGGGAGGGACGATCATTGCATTGCCAGCATCGTCATTAGGTTTTAATGGCTGCAGTAGTTTTGAGGTGAATACCTTGCTAGCAACTATAAGCCAATATCAACCTAATAGTATGATCTTGTTACCGGAGTTATTAATGGCCTTGGTAGCGGCTATTTCTAGTGGTTGGCAACCTCTGTCTTCACTTAAATTTATCGCGATAGGTGGTAGTAAAGTTTCGCCAAGCTTATTAGAGAAAGCTCACGCTTTAGGATTACCTGTTTACGAAGGATATGGTTTATCTGAATGTGGCTCGGTAGTAAGCCTTAATTCTCCTAGTGATATGAAGTTAGGTAGCATTGGCAAAGTATTACCTCATCTTAATGTCACTATTGAACGGGGCGAAATCGTTGTTGCCGGTAATGCCTTTCTAGGTTATATCAATGAACCTGACAGCTGGTCTAAAGAAAAAGTTTATACCGGTGATTTAGGTTTTTTTGATGACCATCACTACTTACATATTAATGGCCGTAAAAAGAATTTATTGATTTCCAGTTTTGGTCGTAACATTAACCCAGAATGGGTAGAAAGCGAATTATTGAGTAGTGGATTGTTACAACAATGTGTGGTGTTTGGTGATGCTAAACCCTATTGTGTCTCATTGCTTTTTCCACGAGATAATAATACCAGTGATGAGACTATTCAGTCATTGATTGATAGCGTTAACCAACAATTACCCAATTACGCTCAAATTGTAAAATGGACAAAGCTGTCACAGCCGATGACGTTTGCCAATAATTTACTAACATCCAATGGTCGCCCAGTCAGAGAAAAAATACTGCATCATTATGCACAGCGTATCGAACAACTTTATGTTAAGGATTTACAATGAACTTTTTTGACCGTCTTAAAGCCGAAACAGAGTCTGCTAGACAGCACTTATATACTGCACCTCTTATTCATAAAGCATTAACTCAAGATATTACTTTAGAAGAATACGTGGGTTTCCTAACACAGGCATATCATCACGTAAAACATACAACACCCATGCTGATGGCGGTGGGGGCACGTTTACCAGAAGAAAAAGAATGGTTACGTAATGCGGTGGCAGAGTATATTGAAGAAGAGCTGGGCCACCAAGAATGGATCTTAAACGATATTGCCGCTTGTGGTTTTGATAAAGAAGCAGTTCGTCGTAGTCAACCTATATTAGAAACAGAGTTGATGGTGGCGTTTGGTTATGACACGATAAACCGTGTTAATCCGCTGGGGTTTTTTGGTATGGTACATGTTTTAGAAGGCACGAGCATAGCAACAGCCGATGCCGCTGCTGATGGTGTACAAAAAGCCTTAGGTTTACCTAACACGGCATTTAGTTATCTACGCTCTCATGGTTCACTTGATCAAGAACATGTGAAATTTTTTGAAGGATTGATGAATAAAATCGACGATAAAAAAGAGCAAGATTTGATTATTCATTGTGCCAAAATGGTCTATCGACTTTATGGCGATGTTTTCCGTAGCGTGACCAATCATTAGGCAACATTATGTTCACAAATAAAACAATTGTATTAACTGGCGCTAATGGTGGTATTGGTTCTGAAATAGCCAAACTGTTGTCTAAAACAGGTGCAACACTTGTTTTAGTAGGACTTGATGAAACGGGATTGCAACAACTTAATCAACAATTAGCTGGCCAGCATCACACTATCCAAGCGGATATCTCAAAATCTGAAGGTCGGCGATCAATTGTCACATTCTGCCAAGATCTTAAAGAGGGCGTTGATATCGTGATTAATAACGCAGGTGTGGGTCAGTTTTCTCTGTTTGAGGATATGGATGAAAATCAGATATTGTCGATAATTAATATTAACCTCAGTAGTACTATTTTATTAACACAATCCCTATTACCACTATTATTAACGCGGCCACATGCACAGATTATTAATATTGGCTCAATATTAGGCAGTATTGGTTTCCCAGGTTCAAGCGTTTATTGTGCAAGCAAATTTGGTATTCGCGGCTTTACAGAAGCACTACGCCGTGAGTTAATGGATACCAAAATATCTATTCGCTACTTTGCGCCACGAGCAACAACTACCACAATCAATACCGATAAGGTGGTTGCTATGAATAATGAACTCGGCACGAAAATGGACAGCGCTCAACAAGTAGCAATTCAATTAATCGCATTTTTGAAAGGTGATAAGTCCAGTCAGTATTTAGGCTGGCCAGAAAAGTTGTTTGTCAAAATAAACAGTGTGTTGCCTTGGGTAGTTGATAAGTCACTTTCGAAGAAGTTGCCGGTTATAAAACGTTATTTACAAGGGGGGAACTAATGAACATAATCAAAATTGTAGCCCTAGCAACTATGGCCTTTATATCATCATCTAACGTAATTGCCGGTGCATTAGATGATGTAGCTCAATTACAAAAGGCGTGGGAAGAAGCTAATTACACCTTAAAAGAGAAGGCACAAATAAGCGCTTTTGAAACATTGATTCAACAAGCAGATAAAGCCGTGCTAGCGAATACTGATTCAGTTGAAGTATTAATCTGGCAAGGTGTAATTAAAGCAAGTTATGCCAGAGTCAAAGGTGGTTTAGGCGCTTTGTCTCTGGCAAAATCAGCTAAGGCCGATTTTGAAAAGGCTTTACAAATGGATGATACGGCACTAAAAGGCTCGTCATATACCAATTTAGGGGTGTTATATTACAAAGTACCTGGCTGGCCAATCGGTTTTGGTGATGATGACAAAGCCAAGTTATTTCTGGATAAGGCACTAGCGATTGATTCAGAAGGCATTGAAAACAACTATTTTTACGCTGATTACCTTATTGACCAACATCAATATGCCCAAGCGGAAGCTTATTTATTAAAGGCACAGCACGCGCCTGCTCGACCTAGCCGAGCTTTGGCAGATACAGGCCGTCAAAGTGAAATTTCTGCAGCACTACAAAATATTAAACTGCAATTAAATAATAAAAACCAAGAAAAAAATAATGCAAGTATTACTGATAGAAGATGATATTGCTTTAGCGGAGGCATTATCCCAAACGCTCAAGAATGAGGGTTTTACTGTTAATCACCTTACTCACGGCAAGCTGGCTGTTGCGTCGATAAAAACTGAACTTCCGGATATTGTAATTCTGGACTTGGGTTTGCCGGATATTGATGGTACTGAGGTCTTAAAATTAATTAGACGGGAAAGCGCCGATTTACCGGTTTTAGTCTTAACGGCCCGAATATCGCTAGAAGACAAGGTCAATGGACTTGATTTAGGTGCAGATGATTATTTGGCAAAACCCTTCGAAGTTGCAGAACTTATGGCCAGATTACGTGTATTTGAACGTCGAGCCAGTTCATTAAAACACTCGGGTTTAAGCATTGGTAATGTCAGTATTGATAGTACTAGTCATCAAGTATCGGTCACCGGTCAAAATATAGATTTATCACGACGAGAGTTTATGCTGCTTAAGGCGTTAATGGAAAATGCAGGTAGGGTACAAACGCGTGATAGCCTTGAATCTAAGCTCTATAGTTGGGGCGAGGAGGTGGCAAGCAATACTATTGAAGTGCATATTCATCATTTGCGAAAAAAATTACCTGATAATTTTATTCAAACGCTACGTGGTATCGGCTATATTGTTAAACCTACATGAAGTCTATTCGTACTTATTTATTGCTGGCCTTAATAGCCATTATCACCTTGGTGACCTTTTTATCGTTATTGCAAGGTTATAAAGATAGTATTGCTAAAGCACAGCAGTTATTTGATGATCGTTTGCAGAGTATGGCGGCGATGATTGCTAATGCGAATCAGGATCTACATCCCCATAGTGCTGGGACTGAAAAGTTATCATCGACGGTGTTTTTTCAAATATTAACAGATGATTTTTTATTGTTAGCACGTTCTAATAATGCCACTACGCCCTTATTATCAGCTGATAATGCTGTGACAGCAGGTTTTAGAGATATTAATTTTAGTGGCTATCGCTGGCGAGTATATATTCTCAAAGATGATACTTTAAACCGTTGGATCATTACCGGTGAGCGTTCGGATATTAGTTATATTCTTGCTGAAAAGGTGGTGACTGCATCAATTATTCCTATCGTATTAGCGATCCCCTTCGCTGCTTTTATTATCTGGATTGCGATAGGCGTGGGCTTAAAACCACTGAGAGAGCTAACAGGGCAACTAAATAACAAGCAAGCTGACGATCTCAGCCCGGTTGTAATGGCTAATACACCAGAGGAATTGACATCGTTAGTTGCGAGTACCAATGCACTATTGCAACGGTTAAATGATGCTTTTGTAAGAGAGCAACAATTTTCAGCAGATGCCGCTCATGAACTTCGAACGCCAATTAGTATTTTAAAAGTTCAACTACATAATTTACAAAACAATGAACAAATCAGTGATGCGGTTCTATTACCATTAGCAAGTGGTATTGAACGTATGGGCCAGGTCATAGAACAAATTTTATCTTTGTATCGTTATTCACCTGAGCAAGCTTTGATAAAACAGTCTGAGATTGATCTAAGTGCAATTGTACAAAGCATTATCGCTAAAGATTATGATCAAATTGCGATGAAGCAACAGAAAATCAGTCTTTCTGGTGGTGAAGTCTGTTTAATTAAAGGTAATCATTTTGCACTTGAAACCTTAGTGCAAAATCTCATCAGCAATGCCAGTAAATATACGCCTGAACAGGGAGAGATACAGGTTACATCGAAACATATTACTACTGGTGTTAGGTTGATTGTTGAAGATTCAGGCCCAGGGATTCCCCAAGAACAATATGAACGAGTATTTGAACGGTTCTATCGGGTCGATGGGGATAGACATAACTCGGGTATACTTGGCTGTGGATTAGGATTGGCGATAGTTAAACATATCGTAGAGTTACATAAGGCAAAAATAACATTACACCCTTCAACACAATTAGGTGGGCTGAAAGTTATGATCGATTTCCCAAATAAATAATTAGATAATAATGATTAATATGACGTTGCGTTATTTTTTACTCATGTTCCTTTCGCTTTATAGTCTATCGATATTTGCTAGGCCAGTAATTGAAATTGAAATTCGTGATCATTTATTTTACCCCGCTGAAATAGAAATAGCTGCTGACACTAAAGTTAAATTAATATTTATTAATAAAGACAATACGGCGGAAGAAATTGAAAGCTATGAACTTAATCGCGAAAAAGTGATCCCTGGGGATAGCCAAGGCGTGCTTTTCATCGGGCCATTACAATCCGGCGAATATCCATTTTTTGGGGAGTTTTTTCCTAAAACGGCTCAAGGTAAAATAATCGTTAAATAGGGGGGGATAGTGCTTTTAACCGCAGTCATTATTATTTTACGCGAAGTGATAGAAGCTTCACTTATCATTAGTCTGTTTCTCGCATTTAGTCAGAGATCTAATCACACTCGTACTTGGTTATTGCAGGCTTTATTCTTGGGCGTTATCAGCGCGGCTATATACGCCATTAATATCGGCGTGATGTCACAGTGGTTTGATGGTGTCGGGCAAGAGGTCATTAACGCAGGCATTCAAATAATAATTTATATTGTCTTACTGATTTTTTTAATCACAGCTATGCGACCTCACTCGCAGTTCAATAATCGCTTACTAACAGCAATGATGATGACTGGCGTTATTTTTGCTACGGTACGAGAGGGTTCTGAAATTATCATTTATATTCATGGCTTTGTCACCGTTCCAGAATTATTCCAGTCGGTGTTGTTAGGGAGTGCCATCGGTGCTGGGATAGGAGCTAGTATTGGAGTCTGTATCTACTATCTATTGATAAATATGCCGATTAATATCAGTGTTCGAATCGGTTATGTGCTTACAGTATTACTTGCAGGCAGCATGATTTCTCAGACGATACAACAGCTTACTCAGGCTGATTGGGTTATCAGTCAATACCCGATTTGGGATACCTCAACGTGGATTAGCGAGCATTCGATTACCGGCCAATTACTCTATGCAGTTATAGGCTATGAAGCAACACCGACAGCGATTCAAGTAACCGCCTATTTGTCCGGATTAGTTATAATCATTCTACTTTCGGGCTATTCTTGGAATCACAATCACAGGCTTAATAAGTGAAACAACATAAACAATTATCTTCGCTTTTTATTCTGTTTGGAATCGGTTTAACATCAGTTGTTCATGCTGATGGGATAGCAATTGATAAAGTTTATCATCCCTATGTACAAGACCTTGAAAGAGAGTTTGAATGGCGAATGATTTCTGCAGATGGTGAGCAAAAACATCGTCTTGGTATTGGTAAGTCAATATCTGAGCGGCTCTTTGTAGAAGGTTACTTAATCGTAAGTAATAATGAAAGTAGCATTGATGCCTATGAGCTGGAAGCTAAATGGCAGTTAACCGAGCAAGGCGAATATGCGGTTGACTGGGGTGTGATCCTTGAGTTAGAAAAAGACCGATATGACAATAACTGGGAGTTGGCGACAGGGCTGTTAATGGAAAAAGAGTGGGGCACTTGGACTGGCTCTGCTAATTTACGAGCCATTTATGAATGGGGTGACACCATAAACGCTGAGCTAGAATCCGCTTTAGCACTACAAGCTCGCTATCGTTACTCACGTTATTTTGAGCCTGCTTTAGAATTCTATAGTGGTCAACATACGCGAGGTATTGGTCCCGTTATCATGGGAGATATTAAATTTAGCGCGGGCAAAAAACTGCACTGGGAGCTGGGTAGTATTATAGGCCTAGATTCAACAACGCCTGATAATACCTGGCGATTTTTGACAGAATTTGAATTTTAAAGAAAGCTTAAGTTTTTGTTAAGTTAGTAATCTTATCCTGACTGTAATTTAATTAATAAATTACAGGAAATGGATATAAATGACCAAAGCACTTCGTTCTGAATACCTTGTGTTACTTTTCTCGATCTTGCTAGTAGCAGGCTATAACCAAAGTTTATGGCAAGGATTGTTAGATACGCATAGTGAATTTTCATTACATAACGCTTTATTTCTAGCTTCATGCGCTGTTTTTCTAACAGCCTTATTTAACATCATTTTTAGTCTGCTAGCCGTAAAAAATCTACTCAAGCCCCTATTAATAATTATCGTTATTTGTTCAGCGCTGACTAGTTTTTTTATGGATTCATATGGTGTGATGATCGATGCCAGTATGCTACAAAATGTAGTTGAAACAGATTCGTCTGAAGCCTTTGAGTTAGTCAGTTTTTCTTTTGTAGTTCATCTTCTGTTGTGGGGCTTACTGCCAGCATGGATTATTTATAAGATTGACATTCAACATAGTACGTTTTTAAGGCAGGCCACTATCAATATATTTTCAATTTTAATGAGTATTTTGGCTATTGGCTTGATCGCTGCTTTCTTTTATCAAGACTATGCGTCTACTTTTAGAAATCATCGCGAGTTTCGTTCGTTAATTAATCCGACAAATTATATTCATGCAATAGATAAAACGATTAGAAATCAGTTTGAGCAAGCTAAAATAGAAATTGTACCTATTTCGCAAAAGGTTAGCTTTGGCGCAATAGCAAGCAATAAAAAGCATCGCACCATTACTATATTTGTAGCCGGAGAGACGGCACGAGCACAGGAATTTCATCTTGATGGTTATGACAGAAATACAACACCACTGCTAGAAACACATAATAGCTTGATTAATTTTACGCACGTTTCATCATGTGGAACGGCAACAGCGACATCGTTACCCTGTATGTTTTCGAAGTTCTCTCGAGATAACTACGATAATGATAAAGGCCACGGTTACGAAAGTTTATTAGATGTTGTCGCCGCTACTGGTACTGATGTGTTGTGGCGTGATAATAATAGTGGCTGTAAGGGCGTTTGCGACCGCGTTAAACAAGAAAATGTAGTGCATCTTAATATTCCTGAATTTTGTAATGATAAGGAATGTTTTGATGAAGTACTGTTGAATAATCTTCAGCAGATTGTATCTACAAGCGACCATGATTTATTTATCGTCTTGCACCAAAAAGGCAGTCATGGGCCGGCATATTATCAGCGTGTCCCAGAAGTTTTTGAGAAATTCACGCCAGTATGTCAAACAAGCGAGCTACAAGACTGCACAGAGCAAGAAATAATAAATGCCTATGACAATACTATTCTTTATACCGATTATTTTTTAGATAAAGTTATTGGCTTTTTAAAAGCACAGTCAGATCAAACAAATACGGCCATGATATATGTGTCCGACCATGGCGAGTCTTTAGGCGAAAAAAACATGTATCTTCATGGCGCCCCTTATTTTATGGCGCCTGATGAACAAATACATGTGCCCATGCTAATGTGGTTATCTGATTCCTTTGTCTCTGACTACCAAATAGATCGTAGTTGCTTAGTTGCAAAAATGGACAGTACACTTTCACATGACAATCTATTTCATTCAGTATTGGGTATGCTAAATATTATCTCGACTGAAAATTATCAAGCCGAACTTGATATTTTTGATAGCTGTAAAAGTAATAAAGCATAATCAATGCTGAAACAAAAATTGTTGTGGCTTCCCCTTAGCCTATATCTCGCCTCTATTATTCCAATTATTTGGTGGGATCTTGATTGGCATCTAGCGAATTACTGGTATCAACTTGAAGGGCAACAATGGGCACTCAGGTATTTTTGGCTAACTCAAAAAATAGTACATGATGGTGGTCATGATCTTGCTGTAGGGCTATATATAATTGTATTGTTGCTGTATTCGTTTTCTTTTAAATCAAGATTGTTAGGTAAGTATAAAGGTGGATTAGCCTATTTATCACTCAGCTTACCGCTGGCTACATTAACCGTGTCCTTATTTAAACGATTGACGACGGTGGATTGTCCGTGGTCAGTGATTGATTTTGGCGGCCAACACGAATACCAATCATGGTTCACTAGTCTATGGTCGCCAATTGCTGACGCAGGCCATTGTTTTCCATCAGGTCATGCTAGCTCTGCCTATATGTTTTTTGGGGTATATTTCTTTAGCCGCCATTACTGGCCAAAACAATCTGCATTCATCCTAGCTTTTATCATTTCCATGGGGCTGATATTTGGCTTTGACCAACAAATACGTGGTGCTCATTATCTAAGCCATGATCTTAGCTCGGCTTTTATATGCTGGTTAGTCTCTTGGTTTATTTGGCATATTCGAGTTAATACTTGGGCTAAGTAATCAATGTCCAGCGTTCAAAAATCAAGCTACCGTCGATTATGCCAAATTAGAATAGTATGATTCAATATCTCGTTGATTTGCGAGGATGGTATTGATGGTCAAAAAATTACTGATTATTGCTGGGTTATTAAGCTTACTTGCATTGTTTTTAATCAATGGTGGTCAAGATTATTTAAATTTCGACAGCCTGAAACAGCATAAAGAAGATTTGCTGGCCTATGCAGATGGCCATTTCTGGAAAGCCTTTTTCATAACGGGTGCCATATATATACTTGCAACCGTATTGAATTTTCCTGCTGCAGCTATTATGTCTTTGGCGATCGGCTTTATTTTTGGCCGCTGGTATGGCGTATTATTAGCAACGATTGCATCAACAATGGGCGCAGTGTTGGTATTTTGGTTAGCACGCTATTTAATTGCTGATTGGGCTAGGTCTCAATTAGAAAAAATGAATTCAACCAAAAATGTCATGGAGAAGCTTCATGGTGATGTCTTTGGTTATTTGATCTTTATGCGTGCAGTGCCTATATTTCCTTTCTGGTTTGTTAATATGGTCTTTGCCTTTAGTCCGATCAAAACGCAACAATATGCCATTGGCACGTATTTCGGCATGTGGCCAGTAAGTTTTGTTTTAGTCAATCTGGGACAATCATTATCGACAGTGGATTCTATGGAGCAATTATTTACCAGTGAGGTGATTTTTTCATTTGTATTGATTGGCATACTAGCGCTTATTACAACCACAATAATGCGAGTACGAAAAAACAAAGCGCTTGCCAAAAAAATTAAGGAATAATATTTACCAAGACTAAACCTCAATTTTAAGCTAGTAACAATACTATCTAATCTTGAGCTAAAACTAGACGTTGTGCAATTAAACTATAGTTATTTATGTAGCTTGAGTTAGCCATGTTGATAAGGCATAGTGACTTATTAATTGATGACCGAGCAGGGCGGGACACTCATTTCATTTAGACCGGTCAATGGTGATGTCCACCGACACCTCTTATGCTCTCACTGAGCATTATAAAAAAAATAAATCAGTGGGTAACGATCTGTGTGACATTTGGTCTATGTGTTTATGTTAATTACTCATTCAAGGTGAAAATGATGAATTTATTTGATCGAAAGAAAGCCGTTTTACGCTTGTTCTTGATAATTACTTTTGCTATACCAGCTTTAGTTCAAGCAAATGAATCATCTCAGTTGTTAGATATTATCAATAGTCAACATCGTTCAGAAAGTAATAAGCTACGGGACATTTATCGCCATCCGTTGCAAACTTTAACCTTTTTTCAGATTAAACCTGAGATGACGGTGGTCGAAATTTGGCCGGGAAAAGGCTGGTACACAGAAATTCTAGCGCCATACCTGAAAAATGGAGGTGGGCAGTTTATTGCCGCTGGCTTTCCTCAGCATGCAGGACCGCAGTGGCGACAAGACATGCAAGCTGACTATCAGAACTGGTTAGCTACCTCTCCTGAAATGTATAACAAAGTGAATGTTGTTGAGTTAGGTCCACCATCTTATTGGACGATAGGGGAAGATGACAGTGTTGATGCTGTTTTGACCTTCAGAAATGTACATAATTGGTTAAAAGGTGATTATGATACTGAAATGTTTAATGCGTTTTATCGTGTTTTGAAGCCTGGTGGCATTTTAGGTATAACCGATCATCGAGCAGCCATTGATACCGATCTAGCAACGATGAAATCATCAGGCTATCTTGAGCAAAACTTAGTGATCAATCTGGCTAAGCAAGCAGGTTTCCTATTAGAAGAAACATCTGAAATAAATGCTAATCCACGTGATACTAAAGATTATGCAAAAGGTGTCTGGACTTTACCGCCTACACTTCGATTAGGTGAACAGGATCGGGAACATTATCTATCCATCGGCGAAAGCGACCGGATGACCTTACGTTTTAGAAAACCTAAATAATCGATGTAAGCTGTCTTTGAAGTATGGTTTGAACCATAGATTATGTGAGGAATATTAACTGATAACGACCACCAAGCCGATACGATGCAAGCAACATTGGCTTTGGCAAAACACTATTAATGACATTAATTTCATCATGGCTAGTTATTCGAGTAAAATGGGAACATTAGAAATTCATAATTTAAGGTATAAAGATGATTAGGTTTGGTGAAAAAGCCGCGTATGACGATGAGGAATACTATGTTAGTAAGTCTGATATTAAACGTGAGTTACAAGAGCTTAAAGATTTAGGTAAGGAATTAGTGGAATTACCTATTAAGGATCTCGACAAACTGAATTTGACCGAACGTCTTTATGAGCAAGTGATAAAAGCACATGGCATGAAATTAGGTGCTTTAAAGCGTCAAGTTGGCTTCATCGGCGGCTTAATGGTCGATGAAGAACATCAAGAAATCAAACAAAATTTAGATAAAATTCGCCAAGCACATAATGGCGAAACAAAACAATTTCATCAAATTGAAGAGTGGCGGGACCAATTATTGGCTGGCGATAATGAAGTAATGACTGTTTTACGTAATCAATTTGACAGTTTCGATATCCAACATGTGCGACAGTTAGTTAGAAATGCCAACAAAGAAACAACTCAAGATAAACCACCGAAATCAGCGCGATTATTGTTTAAATATTTAATGCAATGCCAAGATGAATTAGATTAATCGTCAAAATTATTGCTTAGGCAAACTAATAATAAAATTAGCACCACCGAGGTGACTCTGCTGTAATCTGATTTCACCTTGGTAGGCCGTTATAATATCACTTGCTATGGCTAAACCAAGCCCATGGCCTTCGATTTGAGTGTCAATCCGTGTGCCACGTTTGATTATGTCTTTATGGGCATATTCTGGAATGCCATTACCATCATCTTCGATATGAATATCTACCGTATCTAATCGTGAAATAACTAAGACATTGACACGTTTATTTCCATACTTATAGGCATTTTCCAGTAGATTGCCGAGTAGTTCATACATATCGCCTTCATCAGCGTGGATATAAACATCACGTTCAATTTCAAACTGACGACGAATAGATTTTGTTTGATACACTTTATCTAAAGATATTAATATTTTATTGATAATATCTCCCAACGATACGGGCGCCTGTAAGCTGTTGTAACCTTCAGTTGAAGCTCTTTGGAGTTGGTAGTCGACTAAGGCACTAATCCGATCGATCTGTTCATGGCCTATTTGTTTGATTTCAGAAATTTCAGGACTACTTTCCAGTTCACCACGAAATACTGCCAGCGGTGTTTTTAGACTGTGTGCGAGATCAGCAAGTGAGTTTTTATAACGTTTACGGCGAGACTCTTCATGGTCGAGCAGGTTATTTATATTCTGGGTGAGCTGATTTAGTTCCGATGGGTAATTTTTTAATAACCGTTTACGATCACCTCTTTCGATAGCATGAAGATCATCGGCAACGTCATGTAATGGTCGTAAGCCCCATCTTAAGATGAAGGCTTGGGCTATTAAGAGCATTAATCCTGTGCCACCCAGCCAGTACCATAAGTTACGTTGAAATTTAGCTTTTTGTAGATTGATAGCATTGATATCTTCAGATACATTGATGGTGTAGTTAAAGTGTTTCCCTTGTTCGCTTTCCCAAACGAAACCATAAGCTAAATTTAATAAGGTGACCTGATTATTGAGCTTGATAATGGACAGGTGTTCATTTGACGGTCCGGGATGTTTGGGTAGGGCAATAAATAATCCTAGCGATGATTTCGATTGCCAGACAATTTGTTGTCCTGTGGTTATTTGGGCATACAAACCCGAATTTGGGATAGAAAAATCAGGTTCAGCGAGAGCATCGGGCATCGTTACCCAACCATGTTCACCAAATTCAGCGGAGGCTAATAGGGTATAAACATAATTTTTTAAACGCTTGTGTTGAGCGCTATCGGTACTGGCTTGGAATGCGTTATTTAAACTAAAAGCTGAGAGACCTAAAAAAGCAGTCAATACAAAGCTGACAGCAATAAGTAAGCGGTTACTGAGTGATAGATTTTTAATGTGCACGTGCTAACGTCAGGCGATAACCACGGCCACGTAGGGTTTCTATTACATTAAGTGATTTGTCTGGATCTAATTTGTTACGCAAGCGCTTGATAAACACTTCAATAACATTACTGTCACGGTCATGATCTTGTTCGTAAATATGATCGACCAATTCCGTTTTTGATATCACTTCACCAGCATGAAGCATCATATAGTGCAGTAGACGATATTCGTAGGCGGTAAGGTCTATTACATTATCGTCACGGGTGACTTCTTGGCTCGAAGGATTAAGTGTAATCGGGCCACAGTGTAGAATTGCATTTGCCCAACCTGATGCCCGCCTTGCTAAAGCGTGAATACGTGCTGATAATTCTTCAAAATGGAATGGTTTTACTAGATAATCATCAGCGCCAGCTTCTAAACCTGCGACCTTATCTTGCCAACGACCTCTTGCCGTCAGAATAAGAATGGGAAATTCTTTGCCGGCACTACGAAGCTTTTGTATGACCTCAATACCCGACAATTTAGGTAAACCTAAGTCAATAATAGCGACATCGTAGGCATATTCTAAGCCAAAATACAGGCCTTCTTCACCATCAGCCGCGGCATCTACAGTTAAGTTTTGTTTGTGTAATTGTTGACTGATTTGTTGACGTAAATGAATTTCATCTTCAATGATTAAAATACGCATTATAGTGTCAGTTTGGCTCGTGAGCGGTTTGGGGATCGAGGCGATAAATTTTTATTTTTCCATCATCATGAAGTACTTTAATTTTAAATATAAATTTATCTCTATACGGTTTTTCTTCGACGGATAATATTTGGGACTAACATACATTAATACTATTCCCCTATAAGCAGTGTAAAATAATGTTCAAGAACAAAAGGATATGATAATGAACTTAACCACTGATATATCAACAAAATACACCAATACTATAAGTACTTTTGAGTTATTG
>JAGXHJ010000105.1 GCA_024636315.1 Methylophaga sp. | reverse complement strand
TCATGGTCAATCAGCATTGAATCGGCAAAACTAGTTTGTTGTAGGTTTTTCCACACCATGTATGAGCCCATTCCTGATGATTTTCGTAGGGTGTATTATCTCATTTCTAGTATGTTTTTGCCGGTTTCGTGCAAAGGTCTCAATAAATAACTCCTCAAAAAAAATAAAAAAAACATTATCTAAATACTAAAAAAAGTTTGGTGAAATATACGCCCAATTAGCCAGCTATATTTCCATCATCACATTACCAATATTCCTAACAAATAAGTTTGGGTTTGATGACGGTCATGCGCACTCCATGTTGAAAAACAGCACCCACATTGATTTTGTTGATCTTTTTTGTAAAAAAATCAAATCAAAGACAAGGTGTCTCTACCCTGCCTCCCCCCGCACTTAACCATTTATATTATGTGGTTATTGGGGTTTTCTTTCTTGTCGCAGTGATGGAAGATGCATTTCAATTCGCTGACTGGCCAGCAGTGAATTGTTTTTTTAACTAGAAAAGGAGGGCCAAAAAATGGTTCTACTAAATTTTATAAAGCATAAACAGACAAGTGAAGAAATATGAATATCAAGATGTCTTGGCTAGACAAAACAACAGCCAACAATTCAACTCAATTTCAATTACAGGAGTTGCCTTTCGAGTGGATGTATAAGCTCACACGGGCTTGCAATTACTCGGGAATCGAGTGGGAAGGAGGGAAACGTAAAGCGGCTAATTTTCGTGCCTGTCATGCCCTTGTGTTAGACATAGATGGCACATGGACTATTGCTGAAGCAATGGCTGAATTTGAAAACACAGTCAACGTATTTCTGGCAACAACCAAATCACACCTGCTTCCTAACAAGACCACTGAAAACGGCGCTTTGGGTAAAGCAATCACACCTAAACATCACTTCAGGATAATCATCGGGCTTGAGACGCCTATTACAGATAGCGAGATATATAAAACTGTAATCAAGAATCTGATCAATAAATATAAGGGGGATCAAGCCTGTAAAGACCTAGCGAGGATGTACTACGGTAATCCTAATCAATTAGTGTGGTTCTCAACTCAAAGCAACACAAACCTACTAACTATGGAGATGCCAACTAATGTTGCACAATAATACTAACAAACAAGAACACCCGTTTGACGTTGAGGCCCTGATGTCACCGATAGAAAAAAATGTTTCTGAAAAAATAACGCCCATAACGCCCGATGCTAGGGGGGCGGGCAAAATTGGCACCGAAAGTGATACATATCTTACGATATTATCGGACATGGTGATTATTGATGATAATGAAGGCACTCATACTGCCGAGAGTTTACATCGCCTGATGGGTGAAGGAGATAAGTACGATATACACTGCCCATTCCCTGGGCATGAAGATAAAAATCCTTCGGCATTTGTGAACATGCAGGCGAACAAGAAAATGTTCATCTGTTGCTTATCATGCGTTAGAAAGGGCTTCTATCCCAGCAATACTCCGTCCAAGAGTGTGAATGGGATCATTATTCCTTCGATTGATAAAGAAGCTATTATTGCTGAAATGCTCACTGGCTCAAAACCAATGAAAGCAATCATTGCAGACATTATCAATGCACTTCCTACAATTGAACGGGGGTGAATCAATGGAACTTGAAGCAACAGACTATGTGAATAATTTGCTTGCAAATGCACTCTATTCAATTAGTAAAGTAAATGGTGAGCTACGGATTTGCTATGATGGTTATTGGCAGTCATTTGAATCTGACGACTTCCTACGCCACTTTATCAAGCAAGCGATAGTTAAAAGCAATGGCGGGCGGCCAGCGAAAGTGAAGCTGTTAATTGACAATGTTTTGAATGAGCTATTAGAAGAATACCTACCTGTTGAAACGGTAGGTAGTCAGGTTTCTATCAATATGAAGTCTAATGTACTGACGATCACAGATGGACAATTCAGCACTATTGAACATGATTTGAGCTATGCTTTCTTGTACAAGCTACAGTTCGACCATGATCCATCTGTTGATACATCATACATTTACAATTTCTTACTTGAGGCTGTAGAAGAACCACAAGCATTAGATGTGTTATTTGAATTTCTTGGTTCAGCATTAATCCCCAATGACGTTATCAATATGGAAAAGATGCTAATATTGGCAGGAAGTGGGAGTAATGGTAAATCTGTAGCATTGAGCTTGTTTAAGAGTGCCTTAGGCATTGAAAACGTATCTACACTCGAATTACACGAATTTTCCAACGATAACAAATTGCAAGTGACTATTGGTAAGCTGCTAAATGTTGGAACTGAGATCGATTCTAAACGCGTTGATCCTTCATTGGTCAAACGCTTAGCCTCAGGTGAACCTATTACCGTTGATAAGAAGTATGGTGCATCATTCACCATTACGACATTTCCAAAGCTAATATTTGCTACAAATAATCTACCATCCCAGAGCAATGATGTGTCGAAAGGCTATTTCAGAAGGTTCCTTATCATCCCGTTTGAACGCGAATTCGACCATGAGAACAAGACTGAAAATTTCATGCCTGACTTGTTAGAGCACCGACCGGCCATATTGCAGCTAATGTTAGAAGGTGCAATGAGATTAGTTGCAAATCGCAGGTTTACTCATTCAGACAAGATCACTAATGCAGGCAAGATGTTTGAAAGTGCAATTAACAGTATTCAAGACTTCATCACCGACTGTCAGGTGACCGACTCTTTGCCTACTGATGAAAAGCCCTATACCAGTGGACCAGACCTCTATCAGCAGTACAGCATGTTTTGTGTGCGTGAGGGCTTGCAGGCCAAATCAAAACGACAATTACTTGAGGCGCTGGATCCTGCTAAGGTAAAGGTTCACAAATCAGGTAATGTTAGGGGTTTAAAGGTAGTCGTACGAAACCCACCGATATCTGAATCAAGTAATCCTTTTAACCCCAGCTAGCATAAGGATATCGCTGGACCAATTGATAACAATAAGACTGCCACCCCATCACTGGATGAGGTGGCATTTTTGGCTTCTACTCGTACAAAGTCTGTAAGTCAAAATCTAAGACTATATGAATCAAGTTGATGAAATAGATTTATACTCACGCTTGATGAATGTAACCAGCTCTATCTCCCAAATTAATCTAAATGCTTTTGTAAGCATGTACATGAAAAGTATGGGAAGAATGATGGTTTTCATGGTGTATAGAATCATTAAATCTAAAATATTTCCTATATATGATTGAGCTCTATCAATAAAATCACCAACATCAACATCAGGAAGCAATGATGTTAATGCTGAAACTTTCCCGCCCACGTCACCCATAAGTCCATTAGATTTACCTTCGATAACATTCTGCTTATATATGACCTTAGAGTTTACTTCTTCTATCTGGTCTTGGATAATTTCTATTTGGTTATTCTTTTCATCCAATAGTTTTTCTGCTTGTGACAAATCAGACTTCATTTCAGCTAATTCACCATCCTCCCTAAAGGGGTTATAAAGATCAATAGCACTATATTCCTCTTCTTTCCCTGTTAGTTCCGACGCTAAAGAACCAACATTTTTCTTGAGTTTAGCACTCTCAGCAGTCAGTGCTGTTAATTTATTATCAAGTATAGGTACTTGTTTTTGTAACGCTACAATCTCTTCTTTTATTTTAACTTTAGTTTCATCGGCTTCTTTTCTACCGCTACTAATGTCATCAAGCTCATCCGAAAAAAGCTGAACTTGCTCCTTGTTATGCTCTATTTGCTCGTTAAGAAAAGACTGATCGACGGTATAGTTGAGCAGCATCATTAAGCTGAGTGATAGCCTTAGAAAAACTAAAAAGATGAATAGTTGAGACAGTATTTTTAGAAACGGGGAATCTTTAATATACATACTCACGCTAAGTAATATTGCTGAGACGGTTAGTGAAACCTTGAAAAATAGTGATGACACGATGGTAAGAAGAATTTTTTGAACAACGATCGAACCAATCGCTAGCGTTATTAATTCAGAAAACCGTTCTACCAGATCATTCAGAGGGTCTAACGCTTCACCTAGCGATACTGATGCAATCCCTGCACTCACAGTGAATGACTCAGCGACGGATATTGCCATGTTCAATCCTCGTGCTGCAGCATAGCTAGAAACGGCACTAATAAAAGTGTCATCTAGATAATTGAAAGACACCTTATCTAACAACCCTGACCACGAAACAATAACTAATATTACTATAATGCCTAGCAGAGATAACTTTCTCTTATCACTGCCGAGCCCTTGAATAGCCATTGTTCTTGAAGTTTGTACGTCCATGAATGTCCTTATAAATTGGTTTATGAAAAAGGTGGAACTATAAAATTACAGTGAATACGAACCTAGTTGCTGAATAGGCACGAAACCTTTTATTCTGAATAATCGGGGAGAAATAAAAATACTATTATCTAAGGTTTTTATCTGAGGAACGGGGAATTTTAGCGGTATTTGTCCGCCATCGCTAAGGTTTTTTGTTTGAACTCTTCACGCAGAGCAAGAGGGCCAATAATTTCAATCTGATCAGCAAAACCAAGTAACCACCATCGTAACTGCCCCGTGTCCCTTACATGAGCTTTGAATAAGCTTTGCTCATTGTCTTGAGGGATTATTTGCTGATTCTCAGTCAGGAGAGACTCACGTAAATGAATTGCCACTTCCTCATCAATCAACATTTCAAGCTCAATATATTCACCCACTAAGAAATCAACATGGCCTTCTTGTATATATCGATCTAAATCATAACCCACAGGGATGGTTCTAGGGTCGTCAATTGGCGTTGCTTCAACAAAACGATGAAGACTGAGAAGCCGTATATCACTGTAGTCTTTGATAGTGCAGACAAGGTAAGTAACAGTGCCTCTAAAAATCAATGCCAGAGGATTAACCTGATAACTTTTATATTGGTCACTTTGACGAGCAAAATATTTGCATTCAAAACGGTGATTATCTAACAGACTTTTATAGATGTTATTGAGAACGAGTGGGTCAATATTAGGAGCAATTAGCTGTTGTGTTTGAGGTAGTACTCTGACCTTATCTCGCCAAGCAGCATACTGAGAGCTGCTTTTGTCTAAAAGTTTTGAGGCGGTATTAAAGTGGGGTTTGAGATGTGCTAATGCATTGGGGGGAAGCTGTGAGGTTAGGTTTGATTCCGCAAGGTAAAATGCTAAAGCTGTTGGGAACTCCATTTTAGGGATCTCAAGCACTCCGTCCTCAAATCCAATAAACCAACAATTGGCCCCATCTATTTTCTCACTTTTCAAATGAGGGAATACAGTCATTAATGTATCCAGATCACGTTGAATAGTTCTATATGTAGGTAATTCAATATGCTGCTCTTCAAGCCGATTCATAATTGATTTTATTGAAATACTATAGGGATGCCTAGGAATGAGTTCTAGGATATTCCATTGCCTAAGAAGGGCATCAGCCATTTTCTGCTCCCATTGAGATTTTTTTTAGTGTAACTGCATCGAAAGACACATATTGTCCATGAAGAAGATAATGTCATAGTTAGACATATTACGTCTAGGCTGTATTTTAAGATGAATGCTCATTAAATATTAATTTAGGTAATCAGAATGAGTAATGAAATAAAAGACTGCCCTTATTGTGGTGAAGAAATTTTAGCGGTGGCTAAAAAATGTAAGCATTGTAATTCTGAGCTTGATCTTGAAGTAACGACTCTTGAGATAAAAAAGTCGGAAGTGGATTATGGAACACTGTTATTAGCAATACCAATTATCACAAGCTTGCTTATTTGGATTTGGGTATCGGGTATGAGTTTGCTTCAATCGCCTGGAGGTACATTATCGCTTTTAATGCTTACAACTATATTAGGCACTGCACTTGTCGCATCAATGGAAGCAAGCAAGGTCGGCATGAAGTCTGACAGAAAGAAGGGAACATATAGTCCAACTGCATGGTTTTTTATCATTACTTTCATGTGGATAATTGGCTATCCAATTTACTTGTACAAGAGAAAACATTACGGTCTAAAAAATAGGCTTCTTGCTGGCGTTGTTATTACTCTTATTTTTATTGGGAGCTATGGAGCCATGAATGCCTCAATTGAAGAAGCTACAGCTCAAATGCAGGGAGAATTCCATAATCTCCAGCGAGAGCTTTTAGGGCAATAAAACGCTTTGTTTTTAGTGGTCAAACAGCCTTAATTTAACCATAAAAAAAGGCTTAGAACGTCGATAAAAACGTTCTAAGCCTTCTAGTTTCTGTTGCGCTAAGTTACTGATTGTAAGACGTTTCCAAGACTTTTAAGTCCCTTGTGTCTACCAATTTCACCACCCAGGCATCAAGCGAGAAATTATACATAATCTACGCGGGCATTAGAAGCTTTTGTTTAAATTACTTTCAGAAGATAGATATCTTAACGAGATAAAGAGCTGAAATAATTAGATCTAGAGGTAGCGTGTGACCGTTTTAATTTATGTCTAAACTTAACTCTATATCCATGAAGGAATCTCAATCGAAGGCATTAAACGATCAAAACCTGATCACTTTTGTGCTTCATACTCTAAAAACTCAGTCAAGCGAGTCACGATCCCCAGGATACAAAAACGGGACATCCAAGTCGCCCTTTTTGCTGAGGAGTACGTGACGGTTAATAATTCACCAGCCGTCCTGCGTCCATGTCGACTTGCACATTGCTCTGTAGAGCAATCCGC
>JAGXHJ010000104.1 GCA_024636315.1 Methylophaga sp. | reverse complement strand
GGTCAATCAGCATTGAATCGGCAAAACTAGTTTGTTGTAGGTTTTTCCACGCCATGTATGAGCCCATTCCTGATGATTTCCGTAGGGTGTATTATCTCATTTCTAGTATGTTTTTGCCGGTTTCGTGCAAAGGTCTCATTGAACAACAGAAATAATAACTAGTCTGCAATAACTAAGCCCAAAAATATTAATCTAGCGTATTTATTTATAAATGCTTATTTTTCTCAAAAAAAAGCAATCGGTGTATCGCCGATCGGCTTTGTATATAATAGTCAAATTTATTCAAAACTCAACGCGAACTAAGCGCTCTACATTTTGCTGTATTGTTTAAGAAAATAGAGTTCATCATGCTTATTTCAAAAATATTTGTTTATTAAACTTAGTCGCCAAAAACTTTATTGAATCGGGCTAGGTTTTTGAACTTGCTCCATCAAATTATTATTCCACTCACCCTCAACGACCACATGAGCCGCGGCGCCGAATATAATTGCTTCTATAAGATTATGATTAACATAAGCATAAAGACCAGGTTGTTTGAATGTATACATTGCGGCACCTGCCTCACCACCATTTACTGACCATGTTTCACGATCAACTGTCGGCGTATTATTAAATGAACCACCTGGCCAAACAAGATCACCATGACCACCGATCAGATGAATGCGGGTATCACGATTTGCTTGTGAATGAAGAAACAAAACCGTTTCGCCGACTTTGGCTTTCATCGCATTGTCCCCAGTTAAAGCACCTACCTTGCCATTAAATGTCATATGAGTAGGTGTTAATGTTTTCATTACCTCTAGGGTGTCAGCCATTGCCGCTATAGGTGAATCATAACGTTTGAATTTACCATCTTTATCTTGAGGTAAATACCATCCCTGCTCACCGATATAATAGGCTCGGTCATACTTTACTGGCTTACCATGGTTATCTTTTAAACCATCTCGTGGCAATACCAAAATCGCACCATTCATACCTGAAACGACATGAAAGGGAGTCATAATGCCACCTGGTGCACAGTGATAAACAAACACGCCCGCTTTGTCTGCTTTGAAACGAAGGATTGCCTGTTGACCCGGAGCTACATTTGTTAAAGCACCACCACCCATTGCACCGGTTGCAGCATGCAAATCGATATTATGTGGCATTAAGTTAGTGATAGGATTTTTTAATGTTAGCTCCACGTAGTCGTCTTGATGGACAACAATCATCGGACCAGGATTCGAACCATTGAAGGTCATTGCCTGAGCGAATACACCTGGCGCAACTTCCATTTCTTTTTCAACAATTGTCAGCGTCATCTCAACAATTTTCGGTGCTCCTTGTGCTATCTGAGTATGATCAGGCAAAAACGGTGGTGTTACTAAGGTTTGCGTTATCCGTTCAAGTCCTTGTATATATGATGAATTATCAGGGTTACTAGAATTTACCTCAGGCGACTCAGCAGAAAATGACGATGCCGAAAAGACCAATAGTGATGTCACAATCCCTATGCTTAAGCCTGATTTTGTAAAATTATTCATCATTATGTCTCCAAGGTTTATTATTAATAACGTTGTAACTCATGTTAAATCACAGTATTCCTAAAATACTTATGGTTATCCTTGATGTAGATCAACCGAAGAACAGTAAATAAGCTATATTTAGTCAATCCTTAGGTTATTTGCCATAACTATTTTGATACTTCAGTTGTATCGCTAGCTAGTTGGAAATGCAGGAAATTATTCAATCGTCCCTGCATATCTATTCTAGTTATCCTAGCGCAAGTGAGAGACTGGGTAGGTATTGGTTACAGGAGCGATCGGAAATAGTAGACGTGCACTACCAATGGTCACGAGCATGTATTATTCAAAATTGTAGCCGCTTATCAGCGTGTCAAACGCAAGTAGAGCTGAGGTAATTTAGCCGGCAATTCTGTTGCATTTCTTATCAAAATATAGGCATTTTTGCCAAATAAGTAGGGTAAGTAATCTTCTGCTTTTTCATCAATAGTGACACAGAAAGGTTGTAGCCCTTTTTTTTCGGCTTCAAGGATCGCCTGGCGAGTATCTTCTATGCCGTAACGACCTTCATATTTATCCAAATCATTAGGTTTACCATCGGTAATAATTAGTAATAATTTCTGACTGGTCGCTTCTTTTTCTAACAATTGACTGGCATGACGGATAGCCGCACCCATACGGGTGTAGTAACCGGGACGAATAGCATTGATATGTCCTCGTGCATTATCATTGTATGGTTCATCAAACCCTTTGATGTTATAAAAACGAACATGGCTACGATTGCGTGACGAGAAGCCATGTAAAGCAAAACGATCTCCCGTCACACTCAATGCTTCTGAAAATAAATACAAAGAGTCGCGAATAACATCCACCACTCGCGAAGTATTATTAACATGGGCATCGGTTGATAAGGATAAATCAGCAAGCACCAAACACGACAGGTCCCGACTTTGATTACGCAAATCACGATAGACCGGCGTATCACTATTCACATGACCATGTTTACGGTCGGTCAGGAAGTTTATATAGTTTTCCAGATCAATTTCAGAGCCTTCGTTTTGTCGGCTAAGCCAATGACGTTGTGGCCGTAAAATTTCAAATTGACGACGAATTTTTCGAGCCTGTGCTTTAAGTCTGTCAGGCAAATCAACGGCTTCAGCATCACGGGCGGTCATCGGAATAATTCGGCAATGATCTTTTTGTAATCGTTGTTTTTTATAATCCCATTCATCAACGGGAATACCTTCTCCCAACACGATATCGTCATATTGACTAGCCGGTAAATCAAGGTCGAGTTTGATTTTACTGGAGGTAGTTTGGCTATCTTGAGCGACGGTAATATTGTCCATATCTTCCGCTGTTTGCATAGCATCATCATCGTCATCTTCAATACTAGTGCGATCGACTTTACTGTATTCTCCCCAGCTCCATAGACTTTCCAAACGAAAGCTCATCAAGCCATCATTACCCTCGGGCATATCAGTGCGATTACCTTGTTTACGCTTTTGTTGTTTCTGTTGTGGTTTATCTTGAGCGGCTTCGGGTAAATCAGGATCTTGAACAGGTCTACTCACGTTAAATTCTATAGCCGGTGGCGACGGATGCAACCAGAGCACTACAGGTTGAGGTGGCCGCTTGGCATAGTCTAGGTGAACACTTTGTTGTGAATCATTGAGTGCCAAGCAGATGGCTAACTCTTGCTTGGCTTCACCGGCAGATAACATCGTTGGCTTAGGCCGTTGTTCGAGGTGAGCCGCAAGGAGATCGTGATAACGTCTTTTCAATCCGGGCCATATCGCTAAGGTTTTAGCCGTACGGTATTGATTGCGACTGATCCAGTCACCCTCCTCGACAGACACTACTGATAAGGCTGTCAACCATATATAAAGATCGATATTAAGTTTTTTGGTGGGGAATAAGGCAATACTTTGTGGCAATCGCAGTGTTTCCTCGTCTCGCCATGCATATTGTGTTTTATCACCTGTTCCAGCAATTCTTTGTAATAACGTACGCTTAGCATGAACATCTGAATCGGTAGCATTTTCTACACGCAAGCCACCTTCACCACCTAGAGCACGAAAAAAAATGCCTGTGATGTGACGAACATCATCCAAATAAACGATGGCTTCGGGGTATTGATTGTCAGATCGCTTGGTAATAAAACGGTGCCACGTTGATCCTACAAGCTCTTCTAACATGGCTTATTGTCCGACAAAGGGTGACCAATCAGGCGGTAACCACATCATCATAAAAAAACAAAAAATCAGCAACAAGATAAACCACGCAATAAACGTTCGCTGTTTTTGGGTTGCATGATTAGGTGGTAAGGGAATACCACAATTGGGGCAAGTGCTTTGTTGTGCCTCAATATTTCCACCACAGTGTTTACAGGTGAGCATGCTCATTTAGAGAGCTGACCAATCAATGGATAACTAAAGTCCAAACCCTTTACCGCTTTAGTAAAACCGATGATTCCGGCAGATAAAAACGAGGGCACAATCAGCATGAAATAGATTTCTAATGAAAATAATGCTGTTAACGAAGCATAATTGCTGGTGATTAAAATATAACTATTAATAGCGAGAAAAATCATCGTACTTAAGCTACTAGCCAGTAATGTTTGGTTGAGATGCTGCCTGCCAAGTAGCGAGGTTTGTTTATAACGTAGAAAGTACAGCATCCATAATGCCAGATAAAAAACACCGACAAACAGCAGGTTGGCAATAAAAAATGCCTCTGCAAACGTAGCCGTATTATCCTCTGATGACTGCTTAATCATCTTAGCTAAGATCCATTTTTGCTTTAACTACTTCCATTAAGGCTTCCACTGTTTTTTCATCATCACTAAGAGGTTCTATAATGGCTGCGCGGCAAGCTTCAATGGGATCAAAACCTGAATTGATTAAGGTCGCGGCATAAACCAATAAGCGAGTTGAAGCAGATTCTTCCAAATCATGATCTTTAAGCACACGTAAGGCATGCGCTAATTCAATAAGCTTCGTCGCCGTCGCATTATCAATACTCGTCTCTTGTTGAATAATTTTTGTTTCTGTTTCACTATCAGGATAATTAAAACGCATCGAAACAAAACGTTGTCGAGTGGAAGGCTTCATGCCTTTCAGCAAGTTTTGATAACCTGGATTATAGGAGACAACCAGCATAAATTCAGGTGGAGCATGCAGTACTTCGCCGGTTCGTTCTATTGGTAATATACGACGGTCATCAGACAATGGATGCAATACCACCGTGGTGTCTTTTCGTGCTTCGACCACTTCATCTAAATAACAAATAGCGCCTTCACGTACAGCCTTAGCAAGTGGCCCATCATGCCAATAAGTTTCACCATCCCCGATTAGATGTCTACCAACGAGATCTGCAGCAGTAAGATCATCATGACAAGCGATGGTATACAAAGGACGACCAAGTTTGGCGGCCATATGCTGAATAAACCGTGTTTTACCACAACCTGTTGGCCCCTTTATCAATAGAGGCAACTGATTATTATAAGCGTGCTCGAACAACTCAATTTCATTGTGTTGATCTTGATAATAAGGAATATCGTCTCTGTTTTTACTCATGTTCATTGTGAGCTCATTTATTTAAGAAGGGACTGAATTTGGACTGTAGCCATTCATGACGGCAAACTGCGCCGTCATTAGATCCATTGTCTTTACATGATTATTAAACCACCTTGGCCAAGCAGAAAAAACATAGTCGGCCAGCGCCTCGATATCATGGTTGTTTTTCCAAGAAGTGAATACCGCTACCATGTCGACCAAAACATGCTCATGCTCCGCTGAATGTACGTGATACATTGGAAACCCGACTTCCTGCATCAAAGCATTCTCTCGATAAAAATGACTGTGACTATGCTCTATCCAGTTTTCGATTGCTTGTATGATTTGCTGAGCATCATCATCGCTAGGATCTTGATGTTGTTGATACCTGGTAATAAGTTGCCCTAGCTTTTGCACCAGAATAAGTTCATCAAAATGAGTATTATTCATAAAATCAATATCAACTCGTGGGAAAGTATTGGCTTCTAATATAATTTTATCGGTGGTCATTTATAATCCTCTTTAAAGGCTAATAAAATAAGTAACGGCAATAATTAAACACACAGCCCATAACCAGCCATACATAATGAGGCGCCATAACAGTGATACATCTTTTAATTCCATAAAATCACGGATAATAAGACTGCCTTTAATCAAAGCGGTGAGTAATAAAAACAATACAACTATTACTCCGCTATAACCCGACTTACCGACAGCATAAGTCGAAAGCGTTAACAGCATCATTATTATCCAGATCGTATGTACGTTGTAATAGTTTTTCATCGAATTATATAAACCAGTGGAAATAATATGATCCATACTAAATCAACCATATGCCAATACGAGGCGCCTGTTTCCACACCTAGGTGATTTTGAGCACTATAGGCACCGCGTTTAGCTTTTATTGCTATAGCAAATAAGATCACCATACCTAATATCACATGCAAAAAATGGAACATGGTGAGAGACAGATAAAACATGTAAAATGTATTGGTGCTTAAATTTATTCCTGCAGAAAACTTATCAACATACTCCCATGATTTTAGGATCAAGAAGCCTGCTCCACCAGCCAAAGCACCATAAAGCCAATAGATACAATTTTTAATATTATCAGCTTTAATTGCGTGAACGGCTCGAACAACAAAGTAGCTAGAGGTGATGAGTAATAGGGTATTAGCTGCACCTAATTCACGATTGAGTGTTAACTGGTAGTGATTAAATAATTCAATATTTTGTATTCGCACCACGGCGTAGATAATGAAAAAGATGCCAAAAACTAATAGCTCCATAAAAATAAATAACCAAATGGCTAAGTCACCTGGCAGTAGTTTTGGTTCTATAGCTTCAATATTGGTTATGGGTGTAGGCACGATAATCTTATTTTAAATAATGAATGGTCAGCTTAAAGTCTTTTAATACTTAGCCATTTGATTTTAATAAAGTTATTTTGATAAAATTTGTCTTTTTAATTTCTCACCTGTCCAAGATCGCGTTAGCGTCCATGTTGCGAATAAAATAAATGAGGCATGGACAATAACAAAATAAGAAGTCACATAAACCCATGTCAACGGCGACTCAAAGCCACCTAGCAGGATCACTAGTAATGTCACCAACAATAAGGCTATTCCTGCCAATAAACTAGTTTTTATACCTACCACCGCATAATAGCGATCAATGGTATTTGGTTTGGTTTTGCTATACACATAAAGTAAGCCGATAAAACCTATTACCGGTAACGCGGTCAAGTTAAGCAGTGAAAGTAAGGCAGAGCTTGTTGCACGCTTTAATTGTAAGTCATCTGTGTTCATTTTTATCCTCCTAAGAAATATACCGCCATTGGAATGACGGTATATTTATGATCTAACTGTGACAATCTAAAACAGCTTACTCTGCTTGTTCTGCGATAAATTCAACCTCTTTACCCTTTGCAAAGAAGCTATAAATATACAAGAACAGTCCAGAAAGAAAAATTAAGCCGGCAACTTCACGTAACCAATAGAATATAGCGAGCTTATCTTGAACGATCATGAATGGTAATGGTTCTGCTGAATAACGTTGTAAATAAACCTGCATGGTGCCTGCCGCAGTCAATAATAAAGTGATGGCAACCATAGAAAGAGTCATCATCCAAAAAGACCTGATTTCCAATTTTTGTGCCGTTACATTTGCAGCTTTCTTACCACGCATAAGTGGCATCGAATAAGAAATCATCGTCAATACGACCATTACATAAGCACCATAAAAAGCCATGTGACCATGTGCAGCGGTTATTTGCGTACCATGAGTGTAATAATTAATGGGTGCTAATGTATGCAAGAATCCCCATACACCAGCGCCTAAGAAGGCCATTACTGCCGTACCCAGTGCCCATAAAACAGCGGCTTTATTAGGATGGTCACGACGACGTTTATTAACAACGCTGAATGCAAACAAGGTCATCATAAAAAAGGGAATAGGTTCTAATGCTGAGAAGACCGATCCTAACCATTGCCAATAAGCAGGTGCGCCAATCCAAAAGAAGTGATGCCCCATTCCGACCAAGCCTGAAATCAAAGCCATCGCAATAATGATGTACAACCATTTCTCAATAACTTCACGGTCAACACCTGTTACCTTAATCAAGACATAAGCAAGTAACGAAGCCATGATCAATTCCCAAACGCCTTCCACCCAAAGATGTACAACAAACCACCAGAAGTATTTATCTAAAACAAGGTTGTCTGGGTTGTAGAAAGAGAACAGGAAAAACACCGCTAACCCAACTAAACCAGTCAGCAATACTAAGTTGATAACTGTTTTACGCCCAGTCAATACCGTCATACCAATATTAAAGACGAAAGCCAGTGCAACAATAACAATACCTATCTTGGTAATAGTAGGCTGCTCTAAAAATTCCCGGCCCATTGTTGGCAACAAATCATTCATCGTCAACTCTGCTAAGCGTGCATAAGGAACGAGTAAATAGCCCAAGATGGTTAATCCACCAGCAACTAGGAAGATCCAAAACATGAGCTTTGCTAACCAAGGTGCATAAAGTTCACGTTCAGCTTCTTCTGGTACCAGAAAATAGGCAGAGCCCATAAAGCCAAATAATAACCAGACAATTAATAAATTAGTGTGCACCATCCGAGCTGCATTAAAAGGGATTTCAGGGAATAAAAAATCCCCCATTACATACTGCAATCCCATGGTGACACCAAACAGGATCTGTCCAACAAAAAGTGCAATTGCAGCAATAAAATACATTTTTGCAATGCCTTGTGATTCATATTTCATATCTATGTATCTCCCTTAACCTTGAATATTTGGTGGCCAGTTTCTGGCAGTCTTGATACCATCGGTATACTTTAGAAACTGAGCAATGGCTTCCAATTCCTCTTCTGTTAAATTGAATTGCGGCATACTCCGTCGACCAGGGATCCCATCAACAGGGCGATATTTTATGAATGCTTTTATATTCTCAGTGCTCTCACCAAACCGCGTATAAACATTGCCGAGTTCCGGTGCGAAATAAGCGCCCTCACCGAGTAAAGAATGGCAGCCAATACAATTATTAACTTCCCAGACCCTTTTTCCTGCAGCGACTGTTTCAGTCAGATTTTGTGAATTATCGGTTTTGGGTAAGCTTCTAACCGTATCAACAGATAATCCAATAAGTACCAGCAAGAAGAATATTCCTCCCCCATAATAAATATTGCGGGCCATGCCCTTGGTAAAGGTTTCTCTCATCACACATCTCCTAAGTTTATTACTTGAGGTAGCAGTATACGGATAGCTAAATCAAGGAGCCTTGACCTAGATCAAGACTGATCGTTGAATGAAGAAGCATACTCTTAAATAAGATATAACAGATTAATATTTATATATTTTTTAAAGCGAGATTAGTTGGCATAGTTTTTCAATATCGACTAAATCAATTTGTGGGCCATCAAGATTAATTAACCCTTGTTTAGAAAGCTCTTTTAATGACCGCGACAATGTTTCTGGCGTAATGGATAAGCGTGAGGCAATAACATGTTTGGGTACTGAAAGATTTACATCTCTACGATCATTTTCATCTTCAGAAATATGACTCAGTAAATAGCAGACCAGACGAAAAGTGGCATTGTGCAGTGTCAGTCGATCAACTTCATTGACCATCCAATGCAATCTCTGGCTGAGTTTGGCCATTAAATTAAGGCATAAGGTATTAGATGAATTTAATAGCTTTAAAAAAGATGCGGCATGAATAGCGACTAACACGGAAGGCGATACCGTCACAGCAGAGACAGGGTATCTCGCCCCTCCTGAAAACAACACAGCCTCAGCAAAAGTTTGGCCAGGACGAATAATTTCAAACACTTTTTCATCGCCACTCGGCGCTAGCCTCAGCAACTTAATACTGCCTGAAATAAGTAAATAGATATCCGTCAACGGCGCACCTTGTTCAAATAAAAGTCTATTCTCAGTAAGTTGCTTTGCATGACAACTAGCGACTAGCGCATCAAAATCCCCGGTTTCTAATGGCTGCAAAAGTACACATTGTCGCAACGCTGTTATCATCTGTTCATTTAGCTTAATCTTTTCTGTACTGGTTGATTTCATTAATAATTCACCAAATAAAATGAGGGTATCTATTAGTCAGGACAAAGTCCAGCTGTGTATCGTATCTTCCTCATCAACCAGGTGCACCATCGACTCTAGGCTGAATGAATATCCTGAAATATCGATATAAAAATAGTATAAAAGCGACTACCCATAAAACCTGTGCTAACCCCATCAAATGCAAGTATGCACTAGGTAATAAAATAGGCATTACCACACGAATCAATGCACCGAGAAACAAAATTGCGAATACCCAAATCAATATTGTTGGTGGTTCATTAATATTTCTTCCAGTATGACCCAATGAGATCCGAGCAATCATGCCTAAAGTCATCATACCAATGCCGCCATAGGTGAAGGCATGAAGCGGGATAGTCGTGGGATATAATGTGAAAAAATTAAGTGCGGTAAGCATAAATCCCAAAATGAACATACAGTAACCTAAGAATAATACCCACAATAGTGGCTTTTTCCAGATCCCTCTTGTATGCCATCCCCATAGCCTAACGCTATGAATTAAAGCCAATGCTAGTGAAAATAGTGCTGTTAATAAAGCCTCTTTAAAAAACACATCACTAATCCAAAGTGCCGCCAGAAAAATTAAGCTGCTCGAATCAATTATTGACCAATTTTTTAGCTTCACGTCATAACCAACACCACGCTCAATAAAAAACGGCATTACCCTTCTTGCGAGGGTAAATATGAGCGCCATAATAATATAGACGCCAGAGTACAATCCCCATGAAACACCTTGGTCAACGATATGAAAAGCGCCTAGATAATAGAGAACATTGGCAAGCAAGAGAAGAATCACCTTGGATACTATGGCGGTTTGTCGCCATTGTTTTGCTTTGACCACGGGGTGAATCACCGCCAGTGCAAAGCCCAATAGAAATAAAATATCAAAGAAGGCTGCCCATTCAAATAATAAAGGCGAATTTGATAGCATTAATGTTCGAGCGAGTAACCACGATAATGCCAATAGTGATAAGGGTAATCCACTGATTGTGGGCACGCCAGTCCAGTTTCGTACCGCGGTAAGTAAAAAGCCTGCAATCATCGCCGTACTGTAGCCGAACACCATTTCATGGCCATGCCAAGCAATCGGCGACACCTCCGTCACAGGTAAGGACCAGCCAAATGTATAGGTTGCCATCCATATTACTGTTGCGATAATGGAAAACAAGCTGGCCATTAAGAAAAAAGGCCTAAACCCTAGTTCAAATAAGGAAAATTGCTTAATCGGCTGCGAATTTAATATTGGCGGCGGCATATGTGTGCTTCCTAACGGGGTATAAAGATGTAGATAGTGATGACCTTACTCTCTTTTAAAACAATAAAAGGAGAAAATATGACCTAAGATACATTTAAATAAGTTTTGCTCGGTAGCTAACTTAGCCAGCTAAACTAGTAATTCTATTTAATAGTTTTAGGTGGCAAAGGCGATAGATAACCAATCACTAACATCAAACCACCCACCGCTAAAAATGACACAATACGAGCTATCGAACCGTTATCTGCCAAATCGACAAAAAATAACTTCACAACCACAAGCGCTAATAATCCTGCTCCTGCAAACCAAAAGTATCGTGAAGATTTTCTATATGCCACCAGCATTAACGTCATGGCAATGACACTCCATACTATTGATGTAGAAGCCTGATATAGACTTGAATGTAGCATGGCATAGTCAGAATAATATACCTGACCAAATACATGAACAGAACGCGCTATGATTATATTTATCCACGAAAAGCCCAATAATGCGGCCATCGAAGCAATAAAAATAGGCGATATTGTTAACCATTTATTTTCAACATATTTGTTAATAAACCACAACCAATACACCAATACCGCGGCGGCGAGTCCTTGAGCTACCGATACTTTCTACATCGCACGATAACGAAGATATAAATTATGAAATGGCGTAATAGAAGAACTAGTAACAATATTGAAGATAGACGCTCAAACTCGGTAAGAAGAAGTGGCGGTAAAAAAGGTGGCATCGGCATTATCGTAGTCGCATTAATCGCCATGTATTTCGGTGTTGATCCTAAAATAATCATGTCGTTAATCGACGGAACGCCACTCACACAAACAACCAGTCAGTCCGACCCCAATTACAATCCCAGTGCCGAACAACAACAGCTTGCACAGTTTACTGCCGTAGTCTTGGCCGATACTGAAGACACATGGCATGCGCTATTTCAACAAATGGGTAAACGTTATCAAGAACCCCAGCTAGTGTTATTTACTGATGCAGTACAATCAGCTTGTGGTCATGCCGAATCAGCAATGGGCCCCTTTTATTGCCCTAACGATAAAAAAATCTATATCGATTTAGGATTTTATAAACAACTCAAAGACCACCATAACGCGCCCGGTGACTTTGCTCAAGCTTATGTAATTGCTCATGAAGTCGGTCATCATGTGCAAAATCTACTAGGCATTTCGGGGCAAGTACATCAAGCACAACAAGGCATGACTAAAACAGAGGCGAATGCCTTATCCGTCAAATTAGAACTCCAGGCTGATTGCTTCTCTGGCCTATGGGCTCATCACACTGAAAAAGCTAAACAGGTGCTTGAACAAGGGGATATCGAAGAAGCACTGACTGCGGCTAGTGTAATAGGCGATGATCGTTTGCAAAAACAAGCGCGCGGATACGCCTTACCTGAATCATTTACTCACGGCACATCACAACAACGTCTATTTTGGTTTAAGAAAGGTTTAGCCAATGGCATAATACAAAGTTGCAACACACTATAAAAAGTTGCAACACATTAAATTCAAAAAGCTTATCGTTTTATTAGGAACAAGATATACTTTTGCATCTTTTTATTTTCCCATCATTCGTGATGGATTACTTTACTTTAAATGTGGAATTATTTATGTCAGATGAAATTTGGTTCAGAACCGGTGAAGCCACCGTCTTTGCTAGCGATGATCAAGGTACCGATGCGATGCCTGAAATTCTTATTGGTAGCGTTAAAGGCCCAGCAGGTCACGCATTTGCAAATTTAATGGGCCAAACCGAAGGTCATACTCGTATGTTTGCCATTCGCGGGACCAATCAACAGGTTAAACCTGCGACCATTATGGTGCCAAAAGTTACAATAAAATCAAGTGCCTATGTAAATTTATTTGGTGGCCCAGTACAATCAGCTATCGCTGATGCAGTATTAGATAGCGTTATCGAGGGTGTTATCCCAGCTGATCAAGCCAATGATTTATGCATTATAGCCATGATTTGGATTGCGCCTGATTGTGCAAAAAATCCAGATGTTGATCGCAAAGACTTATATCGTACTAACTACGAAGCAATGAAATTGGCTATTTCTCGTGCGATGAATAACTCACCCACTATAGAAGAATTAACGGCAAACCGTCATAAAATTTCTCACGAAATGTATGATCCAGAAACTGGCGAATCTCAGTGGTAAATTATTAGTAACGACAATGTTGATTACCCATCCCTAATATAAGTTTCAATTTATGTTGAAACGATAAACAAACAAGCGGATGTGTTAGGTCGTGCAGTTTTTCATTGTTCTTGTCATTCCCACAAAAGTAGGAATGACGAGAACAAATGAAATATTAATTTCAATAAAAATGTAGATTATTAGTTCAGCGATAGGATAAATTCAGTCAATGTACTTTCAAAGCTTAAAGTCATAGAGATACATCACGCCTTAGCTTGATTTAAATTAATATTACAACTTAGCTTCCACAGGCTCAGTCACCACGGTATGATTGGCGCTCTCAAATTCGACCTTAAGATAAGGCATTTCCATGTTGAAACAGTTGCAATCAAAACATTCAACAATAACAACACTGATTTTCAGTTTATTATTGTTCACCTTCCCACAAATTTCATTTGCTTCTGCAGACGCGCATCTATTAGATTTAACTACCCATTGGATTGGTTATGCATCCTTAGCCATTTTCTTCCTTGCGTACGTTTTAGTTATCGCTGAAGAAAAAATTCACATGCGTAAATCTAAACCAGTCATGATCGCAGCCGGTATTATATGGGCGCTGATCGCCATGGTTTATGCACAACAAACCGATCCAGTATTCCATGATACTGCTGAAATAATGATCCGCCATAATCTGCTTGAATATGCAGAGCTATTATTATTTTTATTAGCAGCGATGACGTTTATTAACACAATGGGGGAGCGCGGCGTATTTGATGCACTTCGTAGCTGGTTAGTAAATCAAGGTTACTCACTTCGCACCATTTTTTGGTTAACAGGCCTTTTAGCATTCTTTATTTCACCGATTGCTGACAATTTAACAACAGCCTTACTGATGGCGACAGTAGCCATGGCGGTAGGTGGTTCTAACCACAAGTTTGTAGCCTTAGCCAGTATTAATATAGTCGTGGCCGCTAATGCCGGTGGTGCCTTTAGCCCATTCGGTGACATTACAACATTAATGGTTTGGCAAAAAGGTGTTGTTCATTTCACCGACTTTTTTTCGTTATTCGCACCATCAGTAGTCAACTGGATCGTTCCAGCGGCTATCATGTCAATGGCGGTAGCTAATGAGCAACCAGCGGCACAAAATGAAACGGCCGTAATGAAAGATGGTGCTTTGGTTGTTGTTGGTCTATTTTTGCTAACAATCACCATGGCAGTCTGTGCCCATAACTTTTTGCACCTTCCACCTGTTATCGGAATGATGACTGGTTTAGGCTTTCTTAAGTTATATGGCTACACCCTTAAAATGAAGGATAAAAAATCCTACTCAACATTGATTCAACAAGGTGAGACATCACTTTCACTTGAAAGCAGTGTCGAGCAAAAAGAACCTTTTAACATTTTCCAACAATTAGAACGTGCCGAGTGGGATACATTAATGTTTTTCTACGGCATTATTTTATGCGTGGGTGGCTTAGGTACAATCGGCTATTTATCACATGGATCTGAGTTCTTGTATGGTGATCTAGGCCCGACAACAGCCAATATATTAGTCGGTTTAATATCGGCTATCGTCGATAATATTCCGGTGATGTTTGCTGTTTTATCAATGATGCCAGACATGAGTACTGGACAGTGGTTATTAGTCACTTTGACAGCTGGGGTTGGCGGTTCATTATTATCAATTGGCTCTGCAGCTGGGGTTGCAGTCATGGGTCAAGCCCGCGGTATTTACACATTTGTCGCTCACCTGAAATGGATTTGGGCAATTGCCTTAGGTTATGCCGCGAGTATTGGCGTTCATTTATGGCTTAATGCTGACAAATTTCACCCTCTCACGTAAAAATAAAACAAAAAGGACGCATGCCCTCAGCGTTTAGAAGAACGATAAAAAGTAAGACATCTCTAAGCGAGATTCAGCCTCATGTATTAGCTGGATTAGTTGTAGGTATTATTGCCTTGCCGCTGTCTATAGGCCTGGCAATTGCCAATGGAGCCTCACCACAATAAGATCTATTGCTACAACGATTGTTGCTTTGACTGCTTGTATTTCACGACCGACTTCAACCATTGTAGACGGTCTACTGAACACTGCGGCTATTGAATCAATCGCAAAAAACATCAAGTAGCAGATTAAAATGATCATCCATCATCTAGTCAGATATTCGGACTAGAATTTTAATCTGCTAATGTAGGCAGTCGTAAAGATAATGGCTTGGTAGTGTAGTGGCGAACATGCACAAAACCACCCATTCAAGTTTAAATGATACTACCTTGAAATTATGTATCTTTCTAAAAATAGAGTCTTATAACTGTTTCTGCAACGCAGGCCAGTCTAGTGCTGTTATCAATCTCAATTCGCACTTCACGTACAATTTCCAATCCCCGTTTCATCGGCACTAATTTGATCACTCGGCTTCGAGCCCTAATACGCTTGCCCACCTTAACTGGAAACGGAAAATGAACATGGTTAAGCCCATAATTAACCACCATTCTAGCTTCAGGATAAACACTTTTGTCAGGATCAACACTATCTGTCAGGAAGGGAATTAATGCCAAGGTTAAAAAGCCCTGAGCAATCGTTGTTTTAAATGGAGATTCCTTACTTGCACGGACAGGATCGGTATGAATCCACTGCTGATCGCCCGTAACATTTGCAAACTGCGCTATACATTGTTGCTCAAGGGTAAACCACTCACCAACATAAGATTCTTCACCAAGTTGAGCATTTAAGCGTCTATACACATCATTTAATGGCTCACACTGTTTTAATAAGGCTTTTTGATCTTGGTATTCATGGTCAAAAAAATGTAAATAAGATTCTATAAACTCTGGGACATTAAGCGTGTTAATGAACTTTTTATTAAAATTATTCGGCCACAGACGGATTTGTGACTCAAATTTATTGATTAATTCGACACGCGTTACTTGGTATTTATCATGATTTTTCTTAATTGATTCGACGATGCCCATATCAGATTCCTTAAATTCTCCGAACAGTATATTCCTATACACCATAGTACTAGTTATAAATTTGCATGTACCATGCCAAAAAAGCGTCAAAATTTAATCATTTTATAATTTAAGCTGGTTTGCCTTTAAAGTCTATCAAACATAGTAGAAATGACATTCAACTAGTATAATGTTGGATTGTGATATTTCCGAGTACAAGGTTTCATGCTATACAACACTGATGATTTGCGTATTACGGGTATGCAGGAAGTCTTGCCGCCGATACAACTACACCAAGAATTACCTATTACAGATCACGCCTCTGAAACCGTGTTTAACGCTCGTTCAGCCATGCAAAAGATTCTTCATGGCAAAGATGATCGTCTTATCGTCATTATCGGTCCATGTTCGATTCATGATCCCGATGCCGCAAGAGAATATGCAAGTCGCCTAAAACCACTTATTAGCGAGTTAAAAGGTGAGCTACAAATCATTATGCGGGTCTATTTTGAAAAGCCGCGTTCTGTTGTCGGTTGGAAAGGCCTCATCAATGATCCCTACCTCGATGGTAGTTTCAAAATTAATGACGGTTTACGTATAGCCCGTAGATTATTGCTCGACCTCGCAGAAATGGGCGTGCCTGCTGGTAGCGAATATCTGGACTTAATTAGTCCGCAATATATTGCTGATTTAATTTCGTGGGGTGCCATTGGTGCGCGCACGACAGAAAGTCAAGCTCACCGAGAATTAGCCTCGGGTTTATCTTGTCCCGTTGGTTTTAAAAATGCCACTGATGGTGGATTACAAATTGCGGTTGATGCCTGTTTATCAGCTTCAAAGCCACATCATTTCATGTCACTAACTAAGGCCGGACATTCAGCCATATTCGAGACTACTGGCAATCCCGACTGTCATGTTATTTTACGCGGCGGCAAAACGCCCAACTATGATGCTGCAAGCATTAATGAAACAGCAGAAATTATTGGCCGCACAGGATTAAAGGCCCACTTTATGGTTGATTGCAGTCATGCAAACAGTGGTAAGAGCCACATTCAACAAGAAGTAGTCTGTCGTGATGTCGTTAACCAAATTGCTCAAGGTGAAAGTCGCATAATGGGATTGATGCTTGAAAGCAACCTAGTCGCTGGCCGTCAAAATGTAGAAAAAGGCAAAGCACTGGTCTACGGACAAAGTATCACCGATGCATGTATGGCCTGGGACAATAGCGACGTCTTATTACGTGAACTAGCGGCAGCTGTCCGTACTCGACGTCAAAAATAGCTAATTCAGCTTTTAATATAACGATATACTAAAACCTTCTAAGCCCTTCATAAGCAAGCATTAATATCGTAATTAACGCTACGAAGATCCCTCTTTATCAGCTATAATGATAGATCAAAATTTGTAGTCATTTTTAGTATCCTAGTAAAAATGAACAAATCCCGATTAAATCAGTAGGTTATTGCATGACAGACTATGCGCTCATTTTAATTAGCACCATTTTGGTCAACAACATTGTTCTAGTTAAATTCTTAGGACTATGTCCCTTCATGGGCGTTTCTCGTAAATTAGAAACGGCTATAGGTATGGGGTTGGCGACCACATTTGTGTTAACACTTTCATCGATCAGTAGTTATTTGATCAATGAATACTTACTCGCGCCGCTGGGAATTGAATTCCTGCGTACGATTAGCTTTATCTTTGTTATCGCAGTTGTAGTGCAATTTACCGAACTCGTTGTACATAAAACCAGCCCGATACTTTATCAAGTGTTGGGCATATTTTTACCACTAATCACCACTAACTGCGCCGTATTAGGTGTTGCATTGCTAAACGTTCAACAAGGTCATGGCTTTTTAGAATCTGCTTTATATGGCTTTGGTGCGGCGATTGGTTTTTCAATGGTATTAATCATCTTTGCTGCCATGCGCGAACGAATTGCAGTAGCTGATGTGCCTGTTGCCTTTCAAGGTGCAGCCATAGGTCTTATCACAGCAGGTTTGATGTCAATGGCATTTATGGGCTTTGCTGGTCTGGTTCACGTTTAATGTTGACTGCAATTCTTGCTATAACGCTGTTAGCGTTAATTCTTGGCCTAGTATTGGGCTTTGCCGCTATTCGCTTTAAAGTTGAGGGCGATCCTATCGCCGATCAAATTGATAAAATATTGCCACAAACCCAATGTGGTCAATGTAGTTTTGCTGGTTGCCGACCTTATGCTGAAGCGATAGCAGCAGGTGAAGTAGATATTAACCGCTGTCCACCTGGTGGCGAAGCAACCATTCACGCTTTAGCCGATTTATTAGAAGTTGAGTTCAAACCACTTGATGAAGAATGTGGTGTTGAAAAACCTAAGATGCTCGCCGTTATCGATGAAGATCGTTGTATCGGCTGTACTTTATGTATTCAAGCTTGCCCTGTTGATGCCATTCTTGGCGCTGCCAAACACATGCATACGGTTATCGCCAGTGAATGTACGGGTTGTGAACTGTGCCTGCCACCTTGTCCTGTAGATTGTATAGATATGGTTGAAACTAAACCTAAACCAAATACGTGGCGCTGGCCCGATCCTGCTCATATCGATTTAAAACTAGGTGATCAGCCATGACACAAAAACTCGGCTCATTTCCTGGTGGCCTAAAACTAAATGGTCAGAAAAAACGTTCTACTCAAGTAGCTATACGTAAAATGCCATTGAGCAAAAAGCTCATATTGCCATTACAACAACATATTGGTGAAGCATCGATACCCATCGTGTCTGTGGGTGATAAAGTGCTGAAAGGCCAAAAAATCGCCAAAGCTGAAGGCCATGTATCGGTAGCTTTACATGCCCCAAGCTCCGGCACTATCATTGCGATTGATGAACAACCAATCCCCCATCCATCAGGTTTATCGGCACTTTGTATTAGTATTGAAACTGATGGCGAAGACCAGTGGATTAAACGTCAACCAATAAAAGATTTTACTGAGCACACCGAACACGAAATACGTCAGCTTATCCGTGATGCAGGCATCGTAGGCTTAGGTGGCGCCGGTTTTCCAAGTTTTATAAAACTCAATCCAGGCGTTCATCATCACGTTGAGACATTAATCATCAATGGTGTGGAATGTGAACCTTACATCACCTGTGATGACATGATAATGCGCGAGCGTGCGGAAGGCATACTAGATGGCATTGAAATCATGTGCTATGCCCTACACGTAAAAAACTGTGTGATCGCAATCGAAGATAATAAACCTGAAGCTATTTCAGCCCTCGAACTTGCTTTAGGAGCACGACCACATCTCAAAGAGACAAACGTCGTTGTTATTCCAACACGTTATCCAACAGGTAGTGAAAAACAGCTTATTCAAGTAGTCACCGGTAAACAAGTGCCGACGGGTGGGCTACCCATTGATATTGGTATTGTTAGCCACAATGTTGGCACAACTTACGCTATCGCTCGATCCATCAAACACGGTGAACCATTGATTTCTCGTATTGTTACCGTCACAGGCAGAGAAGTAGAACATGCCGGTAATTTTGAAACCTTATTTGGCACACCAATGCACGAGTTATTGGAATTTTGTGGTACAAAGCGTCAGCCTGAGGAACCGTTTATCTTAGGTGGTCCGATGATGGGCTACAATTTATCAGGTGATCATCTACCTGTAACCAAAACTGCAAACTGCATTATAGTTGGCGTTGATGATGGCGCAAAAGCCTCTACACCACTACCATGCATTCGTTGCGGTGAATGTGCAACGGCCTGCCCTGTGAGTCTGTTACCACAACAGCTTTACTGGCATTCTCGTGCCAAAGATCTTGATAAAGCTAAAGAATATAATCTTTTTGATTGTATTGAATGTGGTTGCTGTAGCTACGTCTGCCCTAGCGAGATTCCACTGGTACATTATTTCCGCTTTGCTAAAACAGAAATAATGAATCAGCAACAAGAGCATGCAAAAGCCGATATCGCCCGTATTCGTCATGAAAATAGGCTTGCCCGTCTCGAACTAGAACAGCAAGAAAAAGAGCTTCGCCAACAGCAGCGAAAGGCAGCATTAGCGGCAACACAAGCAGCAAAAGTAAAACAAGCCGCTGAGTTACCAACTGAGCCCCAAACGACTGATAGTCAGGAGACACAGTAATGCCATTAAGTCGGCTATCATCACCCTTTTTAGCAGGGACTAATCGCGTAACGTTGCAAATGTTGCAATTATTAGCCGCACTTATTCCCGCCATCATCGCCATTGTGTATTTTTTTGGCCCAAGTGTATTGATCACAATGACTTTAGCCGTTGTCGTTGCATTATTAGCGGAAGCCATACTGTTAAGGCTACGTAATCGACCGCTTAAACCTTTTTTAACAGATGGTAGTGCAGTAGTGACTGCTGTATTGCTGGCGATAGCATTACCGCCATTAGCACCCTGGTGGTTAACTGTAACCGGCATATTATTCGCCATTATATTTGCCAAACATCTTTATGGTGGCCTAGGCTACAATCCATTCAACCCTGCGATGGTGGCCTATGTATTACTGTTAATTTCTTTTCCATTGGAAATGACAACATGGTTACCCGTAGCGAATTTAAGCGAACACCCTCTTGATATCAGTTCTGCTTTTCAGTTTATTTTTAATGGTCAACTTACTAGTAGCATTGATACCGTATCAGGTGCAACACCACTTGATGCGATGAAAACGCAAATAGGCTTGCATCAAATACCAGCCTATATTTTCCAGCAACCTGTGTTTGGTTTATGGGGTGGTAAAGGCTGGGAATGGATTAATCTTTGGTTAGCCGTTGGCGGTGTATTCCTGCTCTATCGTCGCGTTATTAGCTGGCATATTCCTGTAGCAATGTTAATAGGCTTGAGCACGATTAGTTTAGTGACATGGTTAATCGCCCCTGAACTAACAGGCTCACCACTCTTTCATTTAATTAGTGGTGGCACAATGTTGGGGGCATTCTTTATTGCCACTGATCCCGTTACCGCTTCAACGACAGTTAAAGGTAAGATTGTTTTTGGCGCTGGTGTAGGTTTATTAACCTACATTATTCGTGTTTGGGGCGGCTATCCCGACGGTGTTGCCTTTGCCGTATTAATTATGAATATGCTCGTGCCATTAATTGATTATTACACGCAACCTAAAGTTTATGGCGCGGTGAAACGATGAATGCTATTCAAAAACATATTCTAAGCGTTGGCCTAGTATTAGCCGGCTTTGCCGTGGGTGCAACAAGTATTGTTGCCGTTACAGAAGCCTATACGCATGACAAGATCATTGAAAATGAACGGCAAACATTACTTTCGGCCATCAATGCTTTAGTTGATAGTAGCGAATATAATAACGATATATTAACTGATGTGATTACTCTACCAAAAACCCAGCAGTTAGCCACTAAAGAAGAGACTACGGTCTATCGTGCACGCCATGACGGAGCGCCTGTTGCAGCCGTCTTCACCAGTATTGCACCCAATGGTTACAGTGGTTCAATTAAGTTACTTGTTGGTGTTTATCACGATGGTACTTTAGCGGGCGTTCGCGTAATCAATCATAAGGAAACGCCAGGACTGGGTGATAAAATTAACGAGAACAAAACGAACTGGATATTAAAATTTAAAGGTTTATCACTGACCAATCCGGCAGATTCTCAATGGGCAGTAAAAAAAGATGGTGGTGAATTTGACCAGTTTACAGGGGCAACAATTACCCCTCGCGCAGTCGTCACCGCGGTAAAAAAATCATTACAATTTTTTGAACAAAATCGTGATGAGTTGTTTAAGGAGACTAAATAATGAACGAAGTCTACGGCCCCATTATTCGTGATGGTTTATGGAAAAATAACCCTGCTCTAGTCCAATTGCTCGGTTTATGTCCCCTGCTCGCGGTAAGTAATACCACCATTAACGGTTTAGGCCTCGGTCTAGCGACAACGTTAACGCTAGTCGCTTCCAACGGCTTAGTATCATTATTACGCAAACAGATCCCTGATGAGGCGCGCCTGCCTGTATTTGTAATGATTATCGCCTCAATCGTGACTGCAATCGAATTATCAATGAATGCTTGGTTTCATGAACTCTATTTAATACTCGGTATTTTTATCCCGTTAATCGTAACCAACTGTGCCATTACCGGTCGTGCTGAAGCTTTTGCCGCCAGAAACCCTGTCGGCCCAGCGATAGTGGATGGTTTAATGATGGGCATAGGCTTCACAGCAGTGCTGGTCTTGCTCGGGGCAATGCGAGAACTTATCGGTCAAGGTACGATCTTAAGCGAAGCCCACTTAATGTTTGGTGAAGGTGCACGCAATCTTTCCATTGTCTTATTTGAACATTATCGTGGTTTTCTAATGGTTTTATTGCCTCCTGGCGCTTTTATTGGCCTAGGATTAATTGTCGCCTTAAAGAATGTGATTGATGCGCGTCAAAAAGCGAAACAAGCCAAGCTTACCAGCACGGAAGCAGTGCCTGCGAACGCATGAATCAAACACAAAGGCATGAGTTTTTCAGCATATTAAAGGCGCATAACCCAGCCCCTACAACTGAGCTTAATTCCAAGAGTACCTTTGAATTACTAATCGCCGTTATTTTATCGGCACAGGCAACGGATGTCGGCGTTAACAAGGCTACAGCTAAGCTCTACCCTGTCGCAAATACACCGCAAACCATTTTAGATTTAGGTGTTGAAGGTTTAAAACCCTACATCAAAACAATCGGCTTATTTAACTGCAAGGCTGAAAATATCATTAAGACGTGTCGGCAATTATTAGCCTTGCATAATGGTGAGGTGCCCGATGATCGTGAGGCGCTAGAAGCATTACCCGGCGTAGGCCGAAAAACAGCCAATGTCATCCTCAATACCGCTTTCAAACACCCGGTTATCGCTGTTGATACTCATTTATTTCGCCTTGGTAATCGTACTGGATTAGCTAAGGGCAAGACAGTACGTGACGTTGAAGATCGTTTAATGAAAGTTATCCCCGATGAATTCAAGCAAGATGCCCATCACTGGCTAATATTGCATGGCCGTTACGTATGTACGGCAAGAAAACCTCATTGTGAAACCTGCCTAGTAGCACATTTATGTGATGAGTTTCGCCGACAACAACAAAGACTGATCGCTACTGCAAAATAATCATTTCATTTGAGTCTCCCTCTCTTTGCCGTAGAATATGTAGCACTAAGAAAGTGGAGATAACCATGATAGATGCAAAAAAAATTGAAGAAGTCGTACAATCATTCACCAATGCCTTACCACCCGGCATCACAGCCATTCAGGCCGATGTTGAAAAAAATGTTCGTGCGGCAATGAGTGCAACATTTGCCAAACTAGATTTAGTGACTCGTGAAGAATTTGATATTCAAACACAAGTACTACATCGTACCCGTGAAAAATTAGAAGCCTTAGCGCAACGTGTCGCTGAGTTAGAATCCACAGCTAAAAATTAAGAGAACACTATGTCTGAATTTACCAATGTCACCATCACTCGTGAAGCAAATGTCTACTTCAATGGCAACGTCACTAGCCGCGCCGTAACTTTTGCAGATGGCACTACTAAAACATTAGGCATTATGATGCCTGGCGATTACACCTTTGGTACCGCCAAAGCAGAGTTAATGGAAATATTAGCCGGCGCGCTAACGTATCGTTTAGTCGATACGACTGAATGGTTAAGCGTTAAAGGTGGCGAATCTTTTAATGTGCCTGCTAATTCATCATTTGATTTAAAAATTACTGAATTAGTGGATTATTGCTGTACTTATTTAGATTAGATTAAGTTAGATTGAGAAAAAACTTGCTTACACTTTGATTAGCAGAGGGATTAATAAAAGGATTTATTTGGACATGGATATCCAATGAGTATTGCCACGGTTTACAGTCGAGCAATTACGGGAATAGAAGCACCAGTAGTCACTATTGAAGTTCATATTTCAAACGGTCTGCCTAGCCTCTCAATTGTCGGAATGCTCGAAACGGCGGTTAAAGAAAGTAAAGATCGTGTGCGTTCAGCCCTTTTGAATTCGCAATTTAATTTTCCGCAACAACGGATCACGATTAACTTAGCTCCGGCAGATTTACCTAAGGAAGGCGGCCGTTTTGATTTACCGATTGCCTTAGGTATTTTGGCCGCATCTAATCAATTACCCCTCAGTAGTTTAGCCAATAAAGAATTCATTGGTGAGTTGGGTTTAACAGGTGAATTGCGAGCAGTTCGCGGTGTATTACCGTCGATACTTGCCGCAACTCAAGCTAACAATGAACTTATTTTACCCTTAGTGAATGTTGATGAAGCGGCCTTAATTGATGGTGCCACCAGTTATGGAGCAAGTCATTTATTAGAAGTCTGTGCCCATTTATTTGGGCAACAACGTTTGTCGATGTCAGTAAACAAACAAGAAAAAGCTCAAATCCCATATCCTGATTTAGCCGATGTTCGTGGTCAATCACATGCACGGCGTGCATTAGAAATTGCGGCAGCAGGATCGCATAGTCTTATTTTCAGTGGTCCACCAGGAACAGGTAAAACCATGTTAGCCAGTCGTTTGCCCAGTATATTGGCAGAAATGACAGAACAAGAAGCCGTTGAAACAGCTACCGTACATTCTATTTCTGCTCAAGGTTTCAAAGTTGATCAATGGCGGCAACGCCCTTTTCGTTCTCCTCATCACACAGCATCAGCTGTCGCGATGGTGGGTGGCGGCAGTCAACCTCGTCCAGGCGAAATATCCTTGGCACATAACGGTGTTTTATTTTTAGATGAGTTACCCGAGTTTGATCGTAAAGTGCTAGAAGTACTTCGTGAACCCATAGAGTCCGGTAAAATAACGATCTCAAGAGCGGCCAATCAAGCTGAATTTCCAGCTCGTTTTCAACTCATAGCGGCGATGAATCCTTGCCCTTGTGGCTATTTAGGCGAAAGTCGCTGTCACTGCACTGAAGATCAAGTTCGCCGCTATCGTGCTAAAGTATCCGGCCCGTTAATGGATCGCATTGATATGTTAGTAGAAGTACCTCCGGTTACCAAATCAATGTTACGTCCTGCACAAGACAGTGATAAAGAAGAAGACAGTGCCACAGTTTGTAAACGGGTATTACAGGCGCGGAAAAGACAAATGGCGCGAGCCGGTAAAACCAACGCCATGTTAGAAAATAAAGAATTAGATGCTTATTGCATCTTGAGCGAAAGTAATTATCAGCTATTAGAACATGCGATTAGTCGCTTTGGTCTATCAGCCCGCGCTTATCATCGCATATTAAAAGTCGCTCGAACGATAGCTGATTTGGCCAATTCAGACCAAATTCAGACAGCACATCTCAGTGAAGCAATAGGCTATCGACGCCTCGATACAAGGAATACTTAAATTTAATGCATGATCTTAATCCGCCGCAACGGGAAGCTGCGCGTCATGTAGATGGACCTTTACTCGTTTTAGCCGGTGCTGGCAGTGGTAAAACACGGGTTATCACCCGGAAAATAGCCTATTTAATTGAGCAATGTGGCATTAATGCCCGAAATATTGCGGCGGTCACTTTCACTAATAAAGCCGCCCGTGAAATGAAAAGTCGTGTGGCGGAAATGATGGCTACTCGTAATGCCTCAGCCCGTGGCTTGATGGTATCGACCTTTCACACCTTAGGTCTCAATATTCTCCGTAAAGAGCATGCTCATCTCGGTTATCGTCCAGGCTTTTCGATCTTTGATGCCCAAGATAGTTTAGCCGTGCTTCGTGACCTAATGGGTCGAGACTTTGCTGCCGATAGCGAACATGCCCAACAATGTCAGTGGCAAATTTCCGTGTGGAAAAACCAACTTATTCTCCCTGAAGAAGCCATTAACATTGCTGAAGATGAGCAACAAGCATCAGCAGCCAAAGTCTATCAACGTTATGTTGAGGCACTCAAAGCTTATAACGCAGTAGATTTTGATGACTTAATATTAAAACCCGTATTACTTTTTCGTGAACATTCTGAAGTTTTAAAGAAGTGGCAAGCACGTATTCATTATTTATTAGTCGATGAATATCAAGATACCAATGGTTGCCAATACGAACTCGTCAAACAACTGGTTGGTATTCGTGAAGCGCTTACTGTGGTGGGTGATGATGACCAATCGGTATATTCTTGGCGCGGTGCTCGGCCAGAGAATCTAGTGCAATTACAAAAAGACTTCCCACGTCTTAAACTGATTAAGCTTGAACAAAATTACCGCTCTATGGGTCGTATTTTACGCGCGGCCAATGAGTTAATTAGTCATAACCCACATATTTTTGATAAAAAATTGTGGAGCGCAATGGGCGAAGGCGACCCGATTAGAGTCATCGGTTGTCGTGATGATGATCATGAATCAGAAAAAGTCGTATCTGAACTACTCTATCACAAGCTCAAAAATCAGGCTAACTTTAGTGATTACGCTATTTTATACCGTAGTAATCATCAATCTCGCCCTATTGAACGTATTTTACGTGAACATAATGTGCCTTATTTTTTGTCTGGCGGCACCTCATTCTTCTCACGAGTCGAAGTCAAAGACATCATGGCCTATCTACGCCTGCTAGCTAATCAAGATGATGACAACGCCTTTTTACGCGTCATTAACACGCCACGACGTGGTATTGGTACTAGCACACTGCAAGCCGTTGGTAACTACGCATCTAAACGCAATACCAGCATGTTCGGCGCTTGTTTTGAAATGGGCTTAGCTGAGCAATTATCCGAAAAAGCGATGTTCAAACTTGAACATTTCACAAAGTGGTTAATTGATATTGCTGATCGTGCAAAACGCGGCAATCTAATGGAAGCAATACGCGATATGATCGAAGAAATCGATTATCGTGCTTGGCTGGAAGAAGTCACCGGCGATCCCAACCAAGCAACACGCCGGATGGATAATGTTGAAGAATTATTAACGTGGATCGCTCGTATAATTGACAACGATACTGTCGAACAAAGTATCGGTGACATTGCCTCTCGTTTGACCTTAATGGATATTCTTGAGCGCCAAGAAGACGAAAATCAAGCTGATGCAGTGCATTTGATGACCTTGCATGCCGCTAAAGGATTAGAGTTTCCCCATGTTTTCATTATCGGCATGGAAGAAGAAATTCTACCCCATAGAACCAGTATTGAAGAAGATGGCATTGAAGAAGAACGTCGCCTTGCTTATGTTGGTATCACCCGTGCCCAACGAAGTTTAGTTTTTACCTTAGCTAACTCTCGTAAACGTTATGGTGAAAAAATGGAATGCGTAGAAAGTCGATTCTTACGTGAATTACCACCAGAAGACTTAGTATGGATGAGCGAGAAATCAAAAGTCGATCCGGAAGAACGTAAAGAACGTGGCAAAGCACATTTATCTAATATTCGGGGCATGTTGAAGTAGATTACTTCTATTTGCTAGCAACCAGCTAAGCGTTATTATTAGGAAAGGAACAAGCATGATAATAAAAATATTTACAACGGGTGGCACAATCGATAAGACCTACTTCGATCAAAAAGATACCTATCAGGTTGGAGAACCACAAGTTGCAGGTATATTAGAAAGGGCCAATGTCGTAGTTGATTTCGAAGTGACATCGCTAATGCAAAAGGACAGTCTGGATATTGATAATTCGGATCGGGAAATAATTCGCGAAGCCATCCTCTCAGAAAAAAGTCACAATATAATCGTTACTCATGGCACAGATACGATGATTGCAACAGCAGAATTTTTGCAGAACATCCCCGATAAAACCATTGTATTGACCGGCTCAATGTATCCCGCTCAATACAGGGATAGCGACGCTGTATTTAATTTGGGCTGTGCTTTAACTGGAGCGCAGACTCTACCATCTGGAGTATATATAGCGATGAATGGTCGAATATTTGATCCCGTAGCTTCGGTGAAAAATGTGGCACTTAACCGCTTTGAAGCCAAGTGATATAACAAAGCCATCAGGTTCGAGCAGTAGTATGCAATGGAATTTAATTTTTAAGTAGTTCAAGGGGATTTTTGCCCCTTGAACACTCCGACTTAACTTATCGTGATAACACTTCTTTCAAAGCCGCTGTAGCTAATAATACATTTTCATTTCTTGCCGAATGGCCCATCAAACCAATGCGCCATACTTTGCCTGCTAAATCACCTAGACCTGCGCCAATTTCTAAATTGTATTCATTAAGTAATGTTGAGCGAACTAAGGCATCATCGGCGCCTTCAGGGATCCAAACTGTATTTAACTGTGGCAAACGATCTCGCTCTTTGACCAAAAACTTAATGCCCATGGCTTCTAAACTTAGTTTAAGTGTTTCATGTTGCTGTTTATGACGTGCCCACGAATTTTCGATGCCCTCTTCCATCAACATCACCAGCGACTCATGCAGACCATACAACGTATTAACCGGTGCAGTATGATGATAGGCGCGTTTAGTACCTTTTCCCCAATAGCCCATCACCAGATTAAGGTCTAAAAACCAACTTGTTACCGGTATTTTACGATTAGATAATTTTTGGATAGCCCGTTTACTAAAACTAATCGGTGAAAGACCCGGTGGTGCTGACATACATTTTTGGGTACCAGAATAAATAGCATCAATACCCCAGTCATCAACTCGTAATTCAGTACCAGCCAATGAGGTAACGGCATCGACAATATTCAAGCAACCATATTGATCGGCTAAAGCACAAAGCGCTTTGGCATCTGATTGTGCACCGGTGGAAGTTTCAGCATGGACAAAGGCAAGAATTTTAGTATCTGGATTTTCTTTTAGTGCTTGCTCTACTTTTTCAATGGTAATGGCTTCGCCCCATTTATCTTCAACCACGATCGCTTCGCCACCAAATCGAATTACATTCTCTTTCATACGATTACCAAACACGCCGTTGATACAGACAATGACTTTGTCACCTGGCTCAACTAAATTGGCAAAACATGTTTCCATTCCCGCAGACCCAGGTGCAGATACAGGCATCGTCAGTTCATTTTGAGTTTTAAATGCGTATTTAAGGGCTTGTTTAGTTTGGTCCATCATTTCAATGAAATAAGGGTCAAGATGGCCAATTGTTGGGCGAGCCATCGCTTGTAAAACCCGAGGATGAACATCAGATGGGCCAGGCCCCATAAGCGTGCGAATAGGTGGATTAAATGATTGCATAATTCTACTTATGGTTCTTGGATAAAGAAGTCATTATAATAATACCTATGTTAATTACTCAAGAATTATCACGCTCACTCCCCCATAATATCGTCATTCAAGGCGATGAAATGACTCGCCCTTTTGAGTGTGACGCACTGAGTATGTACCGACAAAAACCCTTAGCGGTGGTATTGCCAGAAACTATTGATCACATTAAACGTGTTATTGAATTGTGTAAAACTCACAATACCCCGATTGTTACTCGCGGTGCGGGAACGGGCCTTTCTGGAGGCGCATTACCGTTAGAAAATAGCATCGTACTGGGTTTATCCAAACTCAATAAAATCATCTCTATCGATCCTATAGCTCAAACAGCCATTGTTGAACCCGGTGTTCGTAATATTGCGATTAGTGAAGCGGCCTCTGAATATGGATTGTATTATGCGCCGGATCCTTCATCACAAATCGCATGCACTATCGGCGGCAATGTTGCTGAAAACTCTGGTGGCGTTCATTGTTTAAAATATGGCTTAACCGTACATAATGTGGTCGCCATAAAAATGCTGACGATTGATGGCGAAGAACTGGTTCTTCATCGTGATGACAGCGGCCTAGGCCTATTAGCATTAATGAATGGCTCCGAAGGTTTATTAGGCGTTATCACCGAAATAACTGTAAAACTCACACCAAAACCCGCCGCAGTCAAACTAGTCATGGCAGGCTTTGAGCATGTGAGAGATTGTGCCAATGCAATATCTAACATCATTAAGGCAGGTATTATTCCTGCCGGTTTAGAAATGATGGATCAGTTCGCTATTGGAGCGGCAGAAGATTTTGCACATGCTGGCTATCCTCGAGATGCTCAAGCACTCTTATTATGCGAGCTAGATGGCGATGAATTAGAAGTTCAACAAGAGTTAGATAAGGTACTACTCTTATTAGCCAATGCCTCACTCATTAAAGTCGCTAATAACGAAAAAGAACGTTTATCGCTTTGGCAAGGTCGCAAATCAGCCTTTCCTGCTGTCGGCCGATTATCACCCGATTATTACTGTATGGATGGCACTATTCCTCGACGCTATTTAGCAGATGTATTGGAAAAAATAAGTCATTTATCACTGCATTATGGCCTGCGTGTAGCCAATGTATTTCATGCTGGTGATGGTAATTTACATCCCTTGATTCTCTATGATGCCAATGTGCCCGATGAACAACAAAAGACCGAAGCATTTGGTACTGAGATTTTAAAACTCTGTGTCGATGTAGGCGGCAGTATCACCGGCGAACACGGCGTAGGTGTTGAGAAACTCAATGCCATGTGTCATCAATTCTCGCCTGCTGAACTTGATATCTTTCATCAGATAAAAGACGTGTTTGATCCAAAAGCATTGCTCAACCCTGGTAAGGCCGTGCCTACACTTCATCGCTGTGCGGAGTTGGGCAATATGCATGTACATCATGGTGAATTACCGCACCCGCATTTAGAGCGGTTTTAAAGCGATGAACATTGAACAAATACAACAACGTATTCTGGAAGCAGAGCAATTACAAATCATTGGCAATAACAGTCAATTAAAATCCACTGCCAGCAATACGTTAGACATGTCGCCGTATGCTGGATTTATTGGTTATCACCCAGACGAATTAGTGATGACAGTAAAAGCAGGAACTAGAATCACAGAAATAGAAAGTATACTCAAACACAAGAACCAAATATTACCTTTCACGGTACAAAATAATGACAGTGCAACGATTGGTGGTGCCTATTCAATAGGCAGTCCCGAGCTACGAGATGCAGTGCTAGGCGTAAAAGTTATTGATGGACAAGGCCAGATCTTGACCTTTGGTGGTCAGGTAATGAAAAACGTCGCAGGCTATGACGTTTCTCGATTATTAGTAGGATCTAAGGGTAGATTAGTCGCTGTCTGTGAAATTAGTTTTAGGGTTTTACCGAAAGCGTATGCAAATACTGTCAAAACAACTATCGCAGCTAATATTGATTCCCCATCGCAGGTGAGAGAACGCATAGAATATGGACTAAAAAAGGTCTTCGATCCGAAGGGAATCTTTCTCTAATGCACACAAAACTATCTGTGACTGGTATTAAAACCGCACAAACCCAAAAAGCAGAAAGTATTCTCAGATCATGTGTGCATTGTGGTTTTTGCTTATCCACTTGCCCAACATATCAACTAACAGGAAATGAATCAGACTCTCCTCGCGGTCGAATTTATCTTATAAAATCTGTTTTAGAAAATAATGAGTTCAGTAAAAATACTATTCATCATCTTGACCGGTGCCTAACCTGTCGAGCTTGTGAGACGACCTGCCCCTCGGGCGTGAAATATGGTGAGCTGGCTGATATTGGTCGTAAAGTGATTGAAGGCAAGCGTCCGCTTTGGCAAAAAGCCCTACGAATGAGTGTTCGTAAACTGTTGACCACTCCTTCTATAGTTAACATCGGAGCGCCGTTTGTAAAACATGCGCCTATTCAAACGCCGTCTGTACAACAAAATGGTACAAAAGGACGAGTATTGCTATTAAGTGGTTGTGTGCAACCGGTATTCACCCCCAATACCAACCACGCGACCACTAATGTGCTGGCCACACTAGGTTATGAAATAGTTGAAACCACAGAAAAAGAATGTTGTGGTGCTGTCGACCATCATCTTTCTGCACAGGGTGAGGCGTTAATTAAGGTTAAACGTAATATTGATCAATGGTTAACCATGCTGAAATCGGGAGTCGACACCATCATTTCCACCGCCAGTGGTTGTGGCCTAATGGTGAAAGATTATCCAACACTATTTGAAGCAGGCGATGTTTATTATCAAAAAGCGCTAAGTGTTGCAGCTCAAACAAAAGACATTGCTGAGTTTTTATTGGAACAGGATTTGTCACTACTAACTGTAGCAAACGAAAAAATTTCATACCATGCACCTTGTTCTTTGCAACATGGTCAGAAGCTACCAAACTTAGTCGAAGGCCTACTAGAGAAACTTGGTTATGAACTAACACCCGTCATCGACAGCCATTTATGTTGTGGATCAGCCGGTACTTATTCTCTTTTTCAGCCCGAAATGGCAAGGCAACTAAGAGATAATAAGTTAAATAATCTCAGTCGCTCACAACCTGACTTGATTGTTACATCCAATATTGGCTGTCAAATACACCTTGCAAAGGGCACCAAACTGCCTGTTAAACATTGGATTGAATTATTAGATAATTAGGAATCGGTTGAAAGGTACCCTCGCAGTCTATCCTTATCGATTTAATAATACCCTTTAGTTAATAACCATCACAGCCAAAACCAACCACCCTCAGCGATAAGTTGACATAATAAAGTAGCAATTTGAGGGTCCAGTTTTAACTGCTGCCAATCAGTAATCGTTAGTTCATTTTGTTCAGTTAACCTAGCTAAATGCATGATGCCTTTCACACTAACAGGATAGGCTTCACCGGCGAGAAATAACTGACCGCCCACTTCATTAGCCGTCCATGCAAAGCGGCAATATAGATTTCTTTGTAAAACATCACCTTGCTCAAACAGCCGGTTAACTTCATCTATTGTCGGTAAATCAGCAAAAGACTCCTCAACTATCGCCGATAAACTAGATTTCGTTTCGGTTACAAACTTACCCAATGCACTTGCTAAAATCGGCTCAGCATCGTCAATAGCCTGATGTAACATAACTTTCAATCTGGCTACAGCCTGAGCATCAATCTCAGCGCTATGTGGCGATAACTTTAAATCCGAATCGTTATACCTCATTTTGCCTAGACCTTGTTCCAGCATGGAATTGACTACGGCATCTAGCATATCTACCTGTGATGGTGCTCGAAAACCAATCGAGTAGGTCATACAATCATTCATTGCCACGCCGTGATGTGCAAAGTGGGGGGGAAGATAGAGCATATCACCGGCCTGTAAATCCCAAGTTTGATCAGGTGTAAACTCAGTTAGTATCTGTACATCAAGCCCCGCAATTATTGGGGCATCGATTAATGGTATATCACCGATCTGCCAGCGACGAGCTCCTAATGCTTGCAATAAAAACACATCGTAACCATCGGTATGAGGGCCGACGGTGCCATGTTCCGGCGCGTAACTAATCATCAAATCATCACGTCGCCAATCAGGAATAAAATGAAATGGCTCTAAGATATGTTGCAGGTCGGGCAAATGTTTATCGACATCCTGCACTAACATCGTCCAGTTTGTGGCAGGCAAACGAGCAAAATCATCTTCTGAAAATGGGCCCTGAGTGACTTGCCAAGGCCCATCTTGGCCGTTTTCTTCAATCAACCGAGATTCAATTTCTGGCTCGCATGCTAATCCAGCCAAATCTTCTGGACTAATTGGTGATTCAAAATCAACAAATGCCTGTCTAATCAATAGTGGTTTTTTTTGCCAATATTCATCTAAAAACTGTTGTTGAGTGAGTCCGGTATTAAAGAAGTCTGACATGGGGGGATACCTATGAAAATATCATGTATTAGTTTTTATCTTAGTTATACGCGCGTATGGCAATATATCAAAGGCATTATTAGACTCCCGCTAACGACCATGAGGGATTGAAGATTGTGTTGTTTGTAGGAGTAATGTAATAGTGCTGGTATCAAAGTGACAGCTTTGCCTTAATAGAGTGACGGTCTGTTATTAAAGGTACCGGCACTCTATTAGTTGCAATGGCAAAGCTATTTTTCTTATCAGCTTAGTTTGATGCATTTAGCTGTAAAATAAATTATTGAACTATCTCAACCTTAAAAACGACATTGTTTAGACTGACAATTTTGACTTTAGTACCAGCCGGACAATCTTCACCTTCAATCTTCCATGTCGAGTCATCAACTTTAACTTTACCTTGGCCATCTACGATAGGCACTTGCAAGGTAATAATCCGTCCTACATATTGTTCACCGCGACGATTAAGCAATGGCTCATCTGAGATAAGTGGATTGTTTTTATAATAAATTTTCCACACAACAATGCTGGCAACTGATAATAATGCAAAAACAAACACCTGATATTCCCACTGCATTTCAGGCATAAAATATGGGACTAACATACATTAATACCACTTTCAGGAAAATACGATTTTCCAATAAGTGCTTTATACCCCAGCGTTTTACCTGCAGCCCCTAATATCATTGATTCGATTCGTTCTAATGTATGACGTTTCACATTGCCATCATT